>JBEEMY010000106.1:0-7024 GCA_041192415.1 Verrucomicrobiota bacterium
ACGGATACGAGAGCCGATAAAACCAATTCAACGGATTCGCCGTCAACAGTGCCGTCGGCAGCGTGCGGCGGATGGCCATCGCTTTCGGCGCGAGTTCGCCGACGACGATGAGCAAATAGCAGTTCACGAAAAAGCCCACGCCGATGGCGACGTTGTGCCGCAAACTTTCGGAGGCGACGTTGAGCAGATTGAAGAGCGGGTCGAGCAGTTCCTTGAACACCGGTTCCACCGCGACGCCGAGGCCGAGGCTCGCGAGCGTGATGCCGAACTGGGTTGCGCCGATGTATTTGTCAATGTGCGCGACGATGTGCCGCGCAGTCTTGGCGCGACGGTTGCCGCGCGCCTCCAGCGCCGAAAGCTGCGTGTCGCGGATGCGCACAAACGCCAGCTCCGCCGCGACAAAAAATCCGTTCAGCAGCACCAACACCAGCACGGCGAGGATTTTCAGCGAGATGGAAATGAGTTCGTCCCAGTTCACAGTTTCATTTCTCCAAACATCACTTTCAAAATGTCGCGCAGTTTTACGACGCCGATTTCTTTGCGTTCACGTGATAGCACGATGGCGGTGCGTTGGCCGGCGCGCTGCATCAGGCGTAGCGCAATTTCCAGGCGCACATCTTCATTCACGAACACCGCCGGGGTCATGTAGTTCGCAGCGGGTTTGTCCACGTCCAGATTCTCGCGATAGACGAGCGGGCGGATGTCGAGCAAGCCCGCCACGCGCCGCTGACCGTCGCGAACTTCCCAAACGGGCAGGCGTGAGATGGTGTGCTGCCGCGCGAGTTCCAACGCGTCGCGCAACGGCGTTTCAGTTTCAACCGACGGCGTTTCTGTCATCGGCTTGGTAATCTGGCTGACGGAAAATGTTTGCAGGTCAAGGATGCGGTTGACCATCGCGTGTTCGTCGTCGGTGAGCGTGTGGCCGGACTCGCGCATCATCGCGCGCATTTCCTCGCGGTTGCCGAAGAGCCGGCCGGTGAAGGCTTGCCCGCCGGTCCATTTCAAAATCGTCTGCGACACGTCCTCGACGATGATGACGATGGGGCTTAATAAAAAATTGATCAGGCGGAACGGGCGCGCTGCCGAGAGGCACAGGGAATTCGGATGCGCGCGGAACAACATCTTCGGCAGCAGATCAAAGAACGTGTAGAACAGGAATACCACCAGCGCGAACATTCCAATCAGCAACCACGGACGGCCAAGAAACCATTCGCGCAGCTTCAGTAGCAGCCAGCCGAGGATGATAAAATTTGCCAGCGTGTTGCCGACGAGAATCGTCCAGAGAAATTTTTCCGGCTTCTCCAGGAAGGCATTCAACAGTTTCGCCGATGGCTTGCCCGCGCGCGCGAGCCGCCGCACGCGCAGCCGGTTGAGCGCGAATACGCCCGCCTCCATGCCCGAAAGCAGGAACGACGCGCCGAAGCACAGTGCCAACGCGAGCCAGTTGAGATAGGTCGTGTCCATTTACTTTCGTTGCACCAGTAATTCATTCACGCGCCGTCCGTCCGTCAGTTGCGCTGTGAGTTTCAGTCCTGAAAAATTTGCGGACTCATTCGCATCCGGCACGACGCCGAGCAGATGTGTGAGCAGGCCGCCCATCGTCTCGACCTCGGCGACTTCGGGCAGGGCAGGGAACTCGCGGCGAAAATCATCCAGCCGCATCGTGCCGTTCACGCGCCACTTGTCCGCCGAAATTTTTTCCATCACGAAACCTTCCGGCTGCGCGTGGGCGCGAATCTTGCCGACGAGTTCGCCGAGAATATCCTCCATCGTCACCACGCCCGCCGTGCCGCCGAATTCATCCAGCACAATCGCCAGCCCGCGCTGTTGTTTTTGTAACGCGCGGAAAAGTTGGAGCAGGTTCATCGTCTCCGGCACGAAGGAGGGAAACTCAATCGCATCCGCCAGATCAATCTGCGGGTTCAGCAGCAGCGCGCGGGTGTTCAAAATGCCGACGATGGTGTCCGGCGTTTCGTCATACATCGGCAGGCGGCGGTGCTGGAATTTTTTGGCGGCGGCGATCATCTCATCCACCGTGCCTTCGTCAGAAATGCTCGCCATGCCGGCGCGCGGACGCATCACGTCGCGCACCACGCGTTTGTCGAGCGAGATGATTTGGAGGATGATTTCCTTTTCCGATTCCGCGAGCGTGCCCTGCTGCTGGGCCATTTCCAAAAGTTCGTGATACTCGGCATCCGTCAGCGGCGCGGCGCCTGACGATTGTTTCGCTGCCGTTTTCAGAATGGCGGCGTTCAGCCATTGCGCGACGCTGTAAAACGGCTTGGAAATTTTCTCGAAGACGAACAGCAGCCACACCACGCGCAACGCCCAGCGCTCCGGTTTGCGCACGCCCAGCGTTTTTGGAAACACCTCGCAGCCGAGCAACACGAGCATGGCCAGCAGGATGACCACGAGCGCCAGCGCCCAATGCGTATCGAACGAGAGCCGCAGCGCGATGGCGAGCATGGCGGCGTTGGCGAACGTGTTGCCGAGGACGAGCGTGGCCAGCAAATCTTCCGGTCGCGCGAGGAGTTGCGAAACGATCTTGCCGCGATGGGGATGTTTTTCCGCGAGTTGCGCCACTTGGCTTTTGGTCAGGGAAAACAGCGAGGTTTCCGCCAGCGCAAAGAAAAAACTCGCGCCCGCAAAAACTAAAATGGCCGTGATTGCCTGCTCCACGCGCGGAGTGTGCCGCAAAGTGCGGGCTGAAAAAAGCGAAATGAGGACAGCGGCTTTCGGTTGAGGTGCGGCGGGAAAGCTGTTAAAACTCTGCCGTGTTGTTCGGGAAAAAAAACAAGCCGCGCGAACGCTTCTACCTGTTTCCAGGACAGGGCGGACGTAATTATCGCCGCAAGCAGCAAGTCATCCTGCGGTGGACGGCGGCGGTGGCGCTCCTGTTTGGAACCGTGCTCGCGTTGGTGTTGTGGTGGACTTCCAAACCAAAAGTCTGAACGAACTTTGAGCCGCGCTTGACCGGGCGGGGCTGATGGCTACTATTTGAACATTCGATGAAACTGTTTCCATTCACTCTCGTGCTGGCCGTGGCGGTGTGCGTGCCGGTGTTTTCCCGCGCAGAAGTTGCCGATGGCGTGAAGGCCGTGGTGGCCGAGCGCGTCATTACCTTTGGCGAGGTGGAAGACATCACGCGGCCCGCCGCCGATGCGTTGCGCCGGCAATACGCCGCCGATCCGAATATTTTCCAGCAAAAACTTAACGAGGCGCTCAACGACAGCCTCGAACTGCTCGTCCAGCGCGCGTTGATTCTCCACAGCTTTGACACCGACGGCTACCGGCTGCCGGAAAATTTTATTGAACAGCTCGTGCAGGAACGCATCCGCGACCGTTTCGGCGACCGCGTGACGCTGATGAAATCGCTCCAGCAACAAGGCATGACCTACGAGCAGTTCCGTAAACAGATTCGCGAGCAGTTCATCGAATCCCAACTCCGCCAGCAAAACGTCTCCCGCGAAGTCGTGGTGTCACCGTTCAAGATTCAAAACTTTTACGAGACGCATCCCGACGATTTCAAAATTGATGATCAGGTGAAGCTCCGCATGATTGTCTTGAGCAAAACTTCCGAGACTGACACCAACGCCAACGAACTCGCCCGCGAAATTCAGACCCGGCTCAAAGACGGTGCGGCCTTCACTGAATTGGCCAGCGTTTATTCGCAAGGCTCACAGCAGCACCAAGGCGGCGACTGGGGCTGGGTGGAACGCAACGTCCTGCGCAAAGAACTCGGCGAAATCGCCTTCGCCCTCAAGCCCGGTCAGGTTAGCGACCCGATTGATGCCAGCGACGCCGTCTATCTCATGCTCGTGGAAGATCGCAAGCCCGCGCACGCCAAACCCATCGCCGAAGTCCGCAGCGACATCGAAAAAACTCTCCGCGCACAGCAGCAGGCCAAGCTCTCCAAGGAATGGATTGACGGCCTGAAGAAAAAAACTTTCATCCGCTATTTCTGAAACGTGACGAGTGAGGCGTGGACTCGCCATCACGCTTCACGAATCACTCGTCACGATGAAAAACTGGCTTGGCATTTCTCTTGGCGACCCCACCGGCATCGGCCCCGAAGTCGCGCTCAAAGCCATCGCCGCCGAAGCTGCCGCTGATGAAACCAAATACCTGCTCATCGGCGACGAAACAATTCTCTCTCGCCTGAACGCAAAACTTGCGCTCAATCTGCCGCTGAAAAAATTCTCCAGCTACGACGACAGTGGAAAGTTTTTCGTGGTCAATCCGTTTGCGGGAATGTTGTCGGAAAATCTTTCCGCCGGTGCGCCGGAAGCCGCCCGCGTTTCGGTCGCCTATTTGCAAGACGGCGGCGAGCGCTGCTTGCGCGGTGAATTGGATGGACTCGTCACCGCGCCGGTGAACAAATCTTCCATCATCCGCGCCGGTCATAAATTTATCGGCCAGACGGAATTTCTTTCCGAGCTCGCCGGCACGCAGCGCACCGCGATGATGCTGCTCGGCACAGACGAACGCGGACGTTGGCTCCGCGTCGCACTCGCCACCGTTCACATTTCCATCAAGTCCGTTCCTGAAAAATTAACGGCGGAAAACATCACGCTTGCCATTGAACTTGCCGCGCAGTCCTGCCGCGATCTTGGTTTGTCCCGCGCACGCATCGCCGTCGCTGGTTTGAATCCGCACGCGGGCGAAGGCGGGGAATTTGGCGATGAAGAAATCACCACGATCACGCCGACAATTCATGCGATGCAGAAACGCGGCTTTGATGTCGTCGGCCCGATGAGCGGCGACACGGTTTTTCACTATGCGCTGCAAGGGGATTTCGATGCGGTCGTCGCGATGTATCACGACCAGGGACTCGCGCCGCTGAAAGCCGTCGCGTTCGACACCGGCGTGAACTGGACGCTCGGCCTGCCGTTCATCCGCACCTCGCCCGACCACGGCACGGCTTACGACATCGCAGGGAAGGGGATTGCAAATCCGGGAAGTATGATTGCGGCAATCCGGTTGGCAAAGCAGTTGGCGAGAAACAAACGGTAGGGACGACCTGCGGGTCGTCCTCTGAGGCGGCGCGGCAGCGCTGCCCTACCATCACCCAATCAGCTCGCGCACTTTCGCGCCGATGTCGCCTTGCTTCACGAGCGATTCGCCGACGAGGATTGCGCCCGCGCCGCACTTTTGAACCTGTTCGACATCCGCGCGTGTGTGAATGCCGCTTTCGGCGACCAGTAGCGCGCCGCTCTGAGTGATGCGTGATGCGAGTTGTTCCGTCGTGGCCAAATCCACCTTGAAGGTTTTCAGATTACGGTTGTTCACGCCGAGCAGTGCTGGGGAAATTTTCAGCGCACGTTCCAATTCTTCCTCATCGTGGACTTCGACAAGCACCGCAAGCCCGGCTTCAACCGCGAGTGTGTGAAATTTTTCCAACTGTGCGTCTGTCAAAATTGCGACGATGAGCAGGATGGCGTCTGCGCCCCATTCGATGGCTTCGAGAATCTGGCGTTCATCAATGATAAAATCCTTGCGCAGCAATGGGATTTTCACGGCGGCGCGAATCTGGCGGAGATAATCCAGCGAGCCTTGGAAAAATTTCTCGTCGGTCAAAACGGACAGGCAACTGGCGCCCGCCGCCTCGTATTCCTTCGCGATGCGGAGGGGATCAAAGTTCGGACAAATCACGCCCATGGACGGCGAGGCTTTCTTCACTTCGGCGATGAGGGCGATTCGTGAAGCCGAGCGGAGCGCCGCGAGAAAATCGCGCGACTCGCCGCGTTCGAGCATCGCATCGCGCAAATCACCGGCGGCGATGAGGCGCGTGGGCAGTTGCGCGACTTCACGTTTCTTTTGTTCAACAATTTTTTCTAAAATATTTGCCACAGAGTCACAGAGAACACGGAGTTAAAGCACCAATCTCTTGATGCCATCTTTGAGCAGACGAGAGTTGAAATTCAACAGTAATCCACGTTTCAAACCGGTGATTTTCAAATAGGTCAGCAACTGCGCTTCAAAAACCGAGTCAAACCTATCTACACTTTTGATTTCAATAATGACCAGTTTTTCCACAACTAAATCCAAACGATAATCGCCAACTGGATGACTTTTATAGCTGACCGGAACAACGAGCTGACGCTGGAAACTCAATCCTGCCAATTGGAATTCCACGCAAAGCGCCGATTCATAAGTTGATTCCAGCAAGCCCGGCCCAAGTGTCCGATGCACTTCAATCGCACAGCCGATAATTTTCTCGGTCAGCGGGTCGCGTTCCTCTGGAAATTCTAAACTCATTCTCTGTGTCCTCTGTGCCTCTGTGGCAAATTTTTATTCCTCCTCATCCTTTACACCCTGCATCCGCTTGAGCGGGCAGCCGGCGCGGAGCCAGGCGTTCACGAACGGATCAACCGCGCCGTCCATCACGGCTTGCACGTCACTGGATTGTTCGCCAGTTCGCAGGTCTTTCACCATGCGATACGGCTGGAAAACGTAGCTGCGAATCTGGTTGCCCCACGAGATGCTGCCTTTGTCGCCGTAGAAACGTTCCATCTCGCCTTTGGCTTGATCGAGCTTCAGCGCGTAAAGTTTGGAGATTAACATCGCCATCGCGGTGGCCTCGTTCTGCACCTGACTGCGTTGCGCTTGCGAGGCGGCGACGAGACCGGTGGGAATGTGCGTGAGGCGCACGGCGGTTTCCACCTTGTTCACGTTCTGTCCGCCCTTGCCCCCGGAGCGATAGGTGTCGCGACGGATTTCAACTTTCGGAATCACAATGTCCGTCTCCAGCAAGTCGGTCAATTCCGCCACGATGTCCACGCTGGAAAAACTCGTGTGCCGGCGCTTGTTGGAATCAAACGGCGAAATGCGCACGAGGCGATGCACGCCGCGCTCGGCCTTGCAGAAGCCGTAGGCGTTTTCGCCCTCGACGCGGAAGGTTACGCTCTTCAAACCGGCGGAATCACCTTGCAGCGCGTCGGTCACGTCCCATTTCCAGCCGCGCGAATCGAACCAGCGGCCATACATGCGCGAGAGCATTTCCGCCCAGTCCTGCGCCTCGGTG
>JBEEMY010000107.1:0-16849 GCA_041192415.1 Verrucomicrobiota bacterium
CCTCTGTCAGCAAACCAAGCACAAAGGGTATGAGCAAGAATTTTTAGGCACGTTATTTGAACTGATTGATGCGCAAGGTCAGCATGTTGCAGTCAATGAGCCGCACGTGATGATTTCATATATGCCAAGTGATGTGATATCGCCTGATGCATATAGAAATCAATTCATTCCAATTAGTCATCGGAAGATAGAATCTGGGCTGATTCAAGAATGGATATTGTATGCTCCCCCTCCAGAATTTGTGTGTTTTTTAATTGTTTAATTTTAATTGATATGAAAAAAATCACCGTCCTGCTCGCGGAAGATCACATGATCGTGCGCGAAGGTTTCCGCAAGATGCTCGAACTCGAAAAAGATTTTGAGGTCGTCGGCGAGGCGCAAGATGGCCGCAAGGCTGTGGCGCTCGCCAAAAAACTTAAGCCCAACGTGGTGCTGATGGACATCGCCATGCCGCTGCTCAACGGACTGGAAGCCGCGCGCCAGTTGCAAAAGGAGCTGCCCGCCACCAAGGTGATCATGCTCTCTGCGCACAGCGATGATGCGTATGTTAAAAGTGCGACCGACTCCGGCGCGCTGGGTTTTCTGCTCAAGCAAACTTCCGCGCACGACGTGTGCCGTGCGATCCGGGAAGTTCACAGCGGAAAAACATTTTTTAGTCCGGCCATTTCTAAACGACAGGAGCGGCTCCATCCGGCGTCGCTCGACCGCGCTGGCCTGCTCCAGAAGAAAGCCGCCGAACTGACTTCGCGCGAAATGGAAGTGCTGCAACTCATCGCCGAAGGCAAGGCCAACAAAGAGACCGCGTCGGAACTCGGCATCGGCATCAAGACCGTGGAGAAACACCGCGAACATCTCATGCAAAAGCTGGACATCCACGACACCGCCGGCCTCACCCGCTACGCCATCAGCGCCGGCATCATCGAGAACAGCGTGCAGTTGACGATTGTTTGAAGGTCGTCTGTAATTGGTAGGGCGGCGGGGCTCCGCCGCCTTTTGTGATTTGAAGCGGAGCAGCAGCTCCGCCCTACCGAGTGCCGTCAACGTCGAACTTTATGTCCGCCCCAAAAACTCCCGCGCTCCAATGGCTCTGCACCGGCCGGGAAATCTTTCCCGCCATGCTGACGGCCATCGGCGCGGCGCGAGAATCTATCCAGTTGGAGACATACATTTTCGCCGACGGTAAACTGGGGCAGCAGGTCTTGTCCGCGTTGCTCGCGGCGGCGCAACGCGGTGTGCACGTGCGCGTGCTATTGGATGCCGCTGGCTCGTGGTTCTTGTCCAACGACTTTTTTGCCCGACTCATCGCTGCCGGCGCGGAGGTGCGCCGCTTCAATCCACTTCACCTTTGGCGCTTTGGCGTGCGCGATCATCGCAAGCTGCTGGTCTGCGATGCGTCGGTCATTTTCATCGGCGGCTTCAACGTCGCGGATGAATACGATGGCGACGGCGTGACGTGCGGCTGGTGCGACCTCGGCGTGCGGTTGGAAAATCCCACACTCGCGCAGGAGCTGGCGGCTTCGTTTGAAGAATTATTCGCGCTCGCGGATTTTCACCGGCGGCCGCTGTTGCGGTTGCGGGTGTTCAAACACCGGCGTAACTCTACGCAGAAGGTGGCGGGAGAATTACTATTGAGCCAGCCGGGTCGCGGAGCCAGCCCGTTTCAAACGGCGCTGGCAAACGACCTGGCCATCGCGCGCGACGTGCGGATCATGAGCGCGTATTTTCTGCCCACGCGCCGGGTGCGCCGGGATTTGATCCGCGTGGCGAAATCCGGCGGACGCGTGCAACTCCTGCTCGCCGGTAAATCCGACGTGCTGGTGTCGCAGCTCGCCGGTCGCAGCCTGTATCATCGGTTGTTGAAGGCGGGCGTGGAGATTTACGAATACCAGCCGCAGATTCTGCACGCCAAACTGGTGCTGGCGGATGGCATCGCCTACGTCGGCTCCTCCAACCTCGACATCCGCAGCCTCAATTTGAACTACGAACTTACGCTGCGGTTCGCGGATAAAACCATTGCCGCCGAAGCGCAGGAAATTTTTGAGAACGCGTTGAAACATTCCCGCCGGATTGAACTTTCCGCGTGGCGCAAGTCGCAGACCTTCTGGTCGCGCTGGAAAAATCACTGGGCGCATTTCTTGTTGGCGCGGATTGATCCCTTCGTCGCCCTGCGCCAGTTCCGCACGCTGGGCAAATAATTTCCGATGGGGAGAACACCTGATAGCGAAAATATCGCGGCGGGGCATAATCAAATCATGTCACACGCCACACGGCGGAGAAAACCCGAGCTGTCCGGCCATCAAAAACAAATCCGGTTTTTGACGCGGCTGTTGGTGGTCATCTGCTCGTTGGTGACCCTGGCCATCTTCTGGCTGGCGAACCGGCCCGGTTCTCTCCCTCACTGAATCCATTGCTTGAGGCGTGGGTGTGGCATGGGGTGTTCACCCCATCTCTCTCAAGTGGCGAATTCCTACAACGTGCGCTAAAATCCCCGGATGTTTATCATCGGCCTCGGCACCGCCGTTCCACCGAAACGCCACGCCCAGCGCGATGGCTGGGACGCGGTGCAACAATGGCCGAAGTTCTCGCAACTCAAGCCGCGCTCAAAAGCCATCCTCAAAAAAGTTCTCTGCGGTGACAACGGCATTGATGCCCGCCACCTCGCGCTCGACTCGCTCGCGGAAATTTTCGACGCCACGCCCGACGACTTGCAGGCGCACTTCACGACGCACGCACCCGCGCTTGCCACCGAAGCCGCGCGGCGCGCGTTGAAAAATGCGGGCTGCTCACCGTCGGAGATTGATGCCGTGCTCATCAGCACCTGCACCGGTTATCTGTGCCCCGGCCTCACGAGCTATGTCAGCGAACAACTTGGTCTGCGAGAAAATGTTTTCGCGCTCGACCTCGTCGGCCAGGGTTGCGGCGCGGCGTTGCCGAACTTGCGCGCTGGCGAAGCCATCCTCGCCGCCGGTCGCGCCCAACGCGTGCTCTCCATCTGCGTCGAAGTTTGCAGCGCGGCGTTTTTCATTGATGACGATGCGGGCGTGCTCATCAGCGCCTGCCTGTTCGCCGATGGCGCGGGCGCGGCCATCCTTTCCAACGACCCGTTGCCCGCGCGCCGCCGCGTCGAATGGAAATTCACCGACTCGCGCCTTGTCACCACCGAGCGCGACACGCTCCGCTTCGGTCATCAGGGTGGCAAGCTGCGGAACATTCTGCTGCCGGAAGTGCCGCAGGTTGCCAGCGACATCGCGGAGAAGTTATTTTCCGAATCCCTCATCGCGGCGGGTGTGACGCGTGAACAAATCACCGGCTGGATCCTGCACACCGGCGGACGCGATGTGATTCTTGCCCTGCGCGACAAGTTGAAATTGAGCGCAGACGACGTGCGCCACAGTTCCGCCGTGCTCCGCGAGTTCGGGAACATCAGCAGCCCCACCGTTTATTTCGTCCTCGAACGTGCGCTGGCCGATACCGTGCCCGACGGCCTCTGGTGGATGTCCGCGTTCGGCGCGGGCTTCAGTTGCCACGGCGCCCTGCTGGAAGTGAGGACTGCGTGAACCGAATCGTCCAACCCGAAATTCTCGACGCGCTGCTACCGGAAAACCTCGACGCCATCGGTTCGCGACGGGATTTGAACCGTCTCAACCGCCTGATGCGCCACCCCGCCATCATGGCCGATGCGATGGCGAAAAACTGGCAAGGCCCCCCGCCCGGCCGGCTCACCGAAATCGGCGCGGGCGATGGAAAGTTTCTGCTCTCCGTCGCGCAAAAAATTTCCACGCGCTGGCCGAACGTGCGCGCCACGCTGCTGGACCGGCAAAAAAGTGTCACACCAGAAACGCTCGCCGATTTCGCCGCGCCCGGTTGGCGCGCGGAAGCCGTCGTCGCGGATGTCTTCGACTGGCCGCGCAGCTTCGAGCCGGGCGGCGTGGTCATCGCCAATCTTTTCTTGCATCACTTTCAGGAAGCGCGGCTGGCGGAACTGCTGAAGGTCGTCTCGCAGCGTGCGGAATTATTCATCGCCCTCGAACCGTGCCGCGCGCGCTGGCCGCTGTTTTGCAGCCGGCTGCTGTGGGCGATTGGCTGCAACTACGTCACCCAACACGATGCCGAGGTGAGCGTGCGCGCGGGTTTTGACGACAGCGAACTTTGCGCGCTTTGGCCGGACAAGCAAAACTGGGAGCTCGCCGAACGGCGGCGGCCTGGCGGGCTTGACGCTTGGCATCGGCTTGCGGCAGCGTGGCGTGCCGGTGACGATCCACGAGGCGGGAAATTATCCGCGTCACCGCGTCTGCGGTGAATTCATCAGCGGACGCGGACAGGCGACGCTTGCACGGCTGGGGCTGCGGGAATTGTTTGACCACGCCGGAGCCGTGAGCGCGGAGACGACCGCCTTTTTTTCGGAAACCAAATCCACCCCGCCGCGCAAACTGCCATCGGCGGCCATTTGTCTTTCGCGTTTCACGCTGGATTCATTGCTGGTAAATCACTTTCGAGTCCTCGGCGGGGAATTGATCGAAGGCGGACGCTACGCGAACAATTTTGCCGAGGGCATCGTCCGCGCCACGGGGCGGCGGGCGCAGGCGGATGAAAATGGCGCGCGGTGGTTCGGCCTGAAAATCCACGCGCGAAATGTTTCGCTCACCGCTGATCTGGAAATGCACGTCTCGCCGCGCGGCTACGTCGGCTTGTGCAAGATCAACGACGGCGAGGTGAACGTCTGCGGGCTGTTCCGCAAACACGCCGGCGAAATCGGCGAAGCGATCAACGGGCGCGAGCTGTTGCGTGGCCAGCCGGGCTCACCGTTGCAGCAGCGTTTGGGCGCGGCGGAGTTTGATGAAAATTCTTTTTGCGCCATCGCCGGGCTTTCGTTGCAGCCGCAGCGGGCTGCCGCGCGGGCCGAGCTTTGCGTGGGCGACGCCATCACGATGATTCCGCCGGTCACGGGCAATGGCATGTCCATGGCATTCGAATCGGCGGAGCTGGCGATTGCACCGCTGGCCATGTGGAGTCGCGGAGAAATGTCATGGGACGAAGCTCGTCAAAAAATTGCGCATGATTGCGACGCGACGTTTGCCCGGCGGCTGGCGTGGGCGAAATGGTTGCAGCGCATTGTCCTCACACCTGCGCTGCAACCTTCACTGGTCGCACTTGCTCGGAGCGACTGGTTCTGGCGCATGGCGTTTGCACGCACTCGCTAAATCGGTGATCAAGGTTTCGTCACGAGCGGCGAAGTTTTTCCCCACTGGTTGGCGAACACAAAATCTTTCAGCGGTTTGCGCTGACGCGGTGTCAGGTCGCGCTCCTTCAAGTCATCAGTCATCAACGCGGGATCGGCCTTGTAGCCGATGGCCATTGCGGTCCACGCTTCAAAATGTTCCGGGATTTGGTAAACGGCCCGCGCGTTGTCGGGTAGAATGCCGATCATCTGATGCACCGAAAGCCCGCGCGACGTCGCCTCGATGGACAGATTCGCTGAAGCGAGTCCGAGGTCATGCACGGCGGCGCGGTTGTCTTTATTGTTTTTGGCAAAGCGCAGACTGACGACGCCGAGCACCAGCACGGGCGCGGTTTTGGCCCATGCCTGATTCGGTTCTACGAGACAGGAGAGGAGGCGTCCGAAATCGTGCGGATTATCTTTGAGCGCCACGATGTAATTCCACGGCTGCTCGTTGTAGGAAGACGCCGCCCAGCGCGCCGCTTCAAACAGGGAAAGTAAATCTGCCTCGGCCACCGGTTTGTCGGCGAAGCCATACGGGCTCCAGCGTTCGGCGATGGCTTTGAGGATGTGATGATCCGTGACGGCTTTTTTGAGGTTCATAAAGTTTTTAAATGGGGGGTGGCTCACGCTGGCTAATTTTTGACCTTGGATTTCTCGGCGATGATTTTGTTCAAGGCGATGGATTCCTTGCCGGTCGCCTTCTCCGCGTGATGCTGGAGCAGTTCCAACTCCTTGGTTTTGGCGGGGAGCCTGGCATGGGTCATGAGATCTTTGCTGAGATCTTTTTCAGTTTTTGGCGGCAGCGATTTCATATCGGGCGGTTGAATCACGTTTCCAAAAATTTAGAGAAGACCACATCGCATTGTTCGGCGAGGTCGAAATCCTTTTCGGTCAGGCCACCGGCATCATGTGTGGTGTTGGTCAGTGTCACCTTGTCGAAGCGGATATCAATGTCCGGAACGTGGTCGAGTTTTTCCGCGCGCTTGGCGACGCGCCGCACGAACGCGACGCTCATCAAGAAGTCTTCAAACTTGTAGGTGCGGGTAATCGTCTTCGCGTGCTGCGCCCAAGCGGGCACGGCTTGCAAGGCGGCGGCGATTTTTTCAGCGGGCAGGGGAGTCATGGTTTTCATTTTAATTTTTTCTTCCAGAGCCGCTCAATTTGCCGCCGTCGGAAAGTTTGTTCACGGTGGCCCAAGCGCGCGCCTCGGCATTTTTTACACTGACACCTTTTTTCTCGTAGCCCGCCTCGATGTGCGCGGCTTGACGTTTTTGCTTGTCGGTGTAGCTGGATTTATCGCCTTGAGGCATAAAATTTTTGTTCGCCGGCCACCTCAACGGAGGAAGTTGAGATGCCGGCGAGTTCCGGTGGAGTGAAATTCGCGCAGTTTGCTACGCGTTAGTTCAAGCATCGGAAATGGGTGCCGAATACTTATTTCGCAAAATTAGTGTGGGCGTTGATCACCGGCGGGCGGTTGGTGAGCGTGAACGGCCGGTTGGTAAGCGCGTAGGGTCGGTTAGTGAACGCCGACGCGCGGTTGGTCAGTCTGGCCATCTGGCTCTGCAACCTCGGCATATTATTCGGCAGCACCACCGGACGGTTGTTTAACCCGGGCGGCTGAATGTTATGAATTGTCGGCGGCTGGTTCGTCAGCCCGTTCGGCGGGAGTTTGGGCATGGGCTGGCGGGGATCCACCGGCACGATCGGTGGGGGCGGGGGCGTTGGCTGGATGCCTTGACCCGGATCAACCGGGCCGGGCGGCATGGGCGTGGACGGCACGGGTTCGGGAATTCTCGGCACCGGATGCGTGGGCATTGGCAGTGAAGGCATCGGACGCGAGGGCATCGGCTGCGACGGCTGGAGCTGCGACTGCGCGAGTTGGTAGGGGACGGGTTGGACTTGCACGCCGGTGGGCGCGGCGGGCGCGTCATTTTGGGCTGAAGCGTTCCAGCCTAGAAACAGACTCACGGTCGCCCCGGCCAGCAGGGTTCGGATATTTTTATTTTTCATAAAGTATTATTTGTTTGCCGCTGGTGGTCGGCAACAACTCCGGCTGCCAGCGATGCGTTGACCTTACGCGCCGGGCTAACCGATTCAAATGGGGTGTAACCCTACCGTGAACAGTTGCGGGGAAGATTTTTGAAAACGTCACCGTCGGCAAAACGGGAGGCGGATTCTTTTATAGGGTGAACACCCCATTTCCAGCGCCGTGGGTTTGCACCAGTCTGGTGGGGAAACCGTTGACCATGCCCCAAAAAATAAAACACTAACCAAATAAAATTATGAAAATGAAATATGTATTGATCGCCGCCATCGCCGCCATCGCCTTGCTGCCGAGTCTGGCGCTGGCCCAGGAAAAAGGTGCCACCAAGTTGCTGAAACTGCAGACGCCGGAGAATCTCCAGCAGGTGGAAGTCGGCGACACCATCCTCATGACTTGCCCCAAATGTCAGGACACCTTTGCCAGCATCGTGACCAAACCCATGAAAGGGGTGGAGTCCGACGAAATGAAAACCATGATGAAACATATGTGCCCGACCTGCAGCACGAGCATCCGGACCGATGGCATCGGTAAAAATGCCACCGACAAATTGGTGCATACCTGCAACGCCTGCGGCAGCACGGAAGTTTCCTGTTGCCTGATGAAAAAAAATGGCGGCAAGACCGAGGGGATGTAAGCCGGTAAGCCTTGCGACGCTTTTAAGTTTCCAATCCGGCGGATGGCTTTGAATAAGCCATCCGCTTTTTTGTTTATTATGAGACCGCTGGAAAAGTCTTTCAGGAACGGAGCGCGAAGCATTGCTTTGCGTGTTTCTCCAGTGCTTCGCGCGGAGCAATGCTCCGCGCTCCGGTTGGCGGCTGGTTTGGCAGGGCTCATTATGAAATCACCACGGCTGGCTTCAAAATGGGGAAAACACCCCATAGCAAACGCGCCCCTTGTCAGCGTAGGGTTGCGGCATGACTGCAACCTATGCTCCCCAATTCAAACCAACCAGTTCGGCCAGCGCTTTGCTGCCGCGCCAACCCAACCCCCGCCAGCGCATCCTCGTAGTGGATGATGACGTAATGATTCGCCGGCTCAACACGGAGGTGTTGACCTGCCACGGTTATCAGGTGGATGCCGCCGAGGACGGGGACATCGCCTGGGACGCCATTCAGGAAAATAATTACGACCTGCTGGTGACCGATCAGAATATGCCCAAAGTGACCGGGGTGGGTCTGCTCAAGAAACTGCACGCCGCGCGGCTGGCGCTGCCGGTCATTCTGGCCACGGGCACGTTTCCGCACGAAGAACTCGCCGCGCATCCGTGGTTGCAGATTGATGCCGCGCTGCTCAAGCCCTACACCTACGACCAATTGCTGACGACGGTGAAAAACGTTTTGTATGCCAGCGCTGGTGACGCGGAGGAGTTTGCCGCGCCACCGAACTGGTCGGGCGGGCGCGCGGCGAATCATTTGCGCTTCTAACCCGCGAACTTTTCATCACTAACCACTTCAGCACATGATCACTAAAAATTTTTCACCAACGGCGGAACTCGGCGGCCGATTCCATGCCAGTGAAAACAAACCGTCGGCCCGCATTCTGGTGGTGGATCACGATGCGGACATTTGCCGTCTGAACACGGAGTTGCTGCTCGACGCCGGTTACGAGGTGAGTCACGCCGAAGATGGGGCGGGCGCTTGGGACGAACTGCAATGCAATGCCTACGACTTGCTGGTCACCGACCACCATATGCGTAAATTGTGCGGCGTTAGTTTGCTCAAAAAACTTCATATCGCGGGCATGGCCATCCCGGTCATCCTCGTGACGGGCGAGCCGCCGACGTCGGAATTGTCCCGGCATCCGTGGCTGCAAATCGAGGCGATCTTGCTGAAGCCCTACGCCGCCGACGAACTGCTGGCGGTGGTGAGCAACGTCCTGCGCGCGATTGATAACGCCACCGGACAATTCGTGCCGCCGCCCGCGCTGCTGGTCGCGCCCGGGTCGAACCGGTTATCGTTCTGAACCTGCCAGCTTATGAATACACCCATCAAGGAGGCTACGCGCAAAGTTGAAACCGCTGGCCGACGGCAGGCCTCTGCGGGGTGCATCCAGCGGGCGTTTCAATTTTCCTCAAGCCAGAGCAGTCCCGCGCCGCTTTGGCAAAGAGCCAGAGTCCAAGCGATTGGCTTTCACCACGCCGACCTCGCGCGAACGCATTGGAAAAAAGTCTGGCGTTCGATGTTTGAGTTGTGAAGTGCGGCTGAATTTTTTTGGTAGGGTTACACCCCATAGCTGGTTTGGATACTCCGGTTTATGTTCTGGCCGGTGACCAGTTCAATAATATTTTTTAGCCAACCAGCGCGATGACTTGGTCCCCACTCAATCTTACCGTCCGCGTGGGCTGCCACCTCGTTTACGAAACCACCGTCCAAACGCCGGTGCTGTTTGTGCTGAAACCACGGCTTGAAGGCAAGGTGCTCGTGATGCAGGAACGGCTCTCGTTCGGCATCGGTCTGCCGTCGTATGAATTTCAGGACTCGCACGGCAACATCACTTACCGCTCCACGTTCATGCCGGGGCGAAATGAAATTCGTCACGATGCGCTCGTGGCCGTTTCCTCGCTGCCGGACAGCCGGGAAATTTTTGGCAACATCATTCCCGTGGGGCAACTGCCGCATGAATTGCTGCGCTACACGTTGCCGAGCCGCTATTGCGATTCCGACAAGCTGATGAATTTTGCGTGGAATGCACAACCACATCGAATACCGCTTCGGCTCTGGGCGGCCTGATTTATCAGCGTCGGAAGTGATCGCGCGACGTCACGGTGTCTGCCGCGATTTTGCGCACGCGGCGATTGCGCTGTGCCGCGCTTTTAATTTGCCTGCGCGCTACGTCACGGGACATTTGCCGGACATCGGCTTCATTGATCCGGGCACGCCGATGGATTTTCACGCCTACTGCGAAGTGTATCTCGGCAATGAATGGCTCACGTTCGATCCGCGTTTCAACGTGCCGCGCATCGGTCGCGTGAAAGTGGCGCACGGCGCGGATGCGGTGGACGGCGCGTTTGCGACGATTTACGGCGAGGCGAATCTCACGCACTTTCAAGTCTGGGCCTATCAGGTGAACCCGCAGCAAGTTTCCGTGGGTGATGCGATTGATTTGTCCAAGCGGCTGGATGGCACGGAGACGTTGCGGTTTTGAGGGAACTATTTAACTAAAAACGCGCTTCGGGTTACACCCCATAGCCGCCGTTCGTTTGCCAACTTAAATTTACCACCTGAAGAAAACTCATCCTCACTGAATCCAACCTATGTCACTTATTTCTCTCGCTCTCACCCTCATCGTCATCGGCGTCCTGCTCTGGCTGGTCAATACCTACATCCCGATGGACGGGAAGATTAAAAAAATTCTCAACATTGTCGTCGTGATTTGCGTCGTGGTGTGGCTGCTGTATGCGTTCGGCATCATTGATCACAGCGGCGACATCCGCGTGCCGCAAGTGCGTTGAACCGCCAACCCTGAACCAGAAAAAATATGATTCCTAATCACGAACAGTTTCTTGCCGCCATCGCGGACCAGAAAAAAGTCAGCGTCCGGTTCTATTCCAAGGCCGACAGCGGCGTGCTGGATCGCATCTGTGCGCCGATGAGTTACGGGCCGGTCAGTGAACCGGCGGACGGGCTGAACCGCTTCCGGTTTTGGGATTACGCGAGCGTCACCGGCAAACACACGCTGGAATTATTGCCGCTGCAGATTATCGAATTGTCGGTGCTGGGCGAAAATTTTGACGCGTCAGTGTTCGCCCGCGAACCGGCGGTGGTCACTTCCACCCAAGAGCCATGAAGGTAAAAGTTTTTGAAGTCGTCCTTCACAAACTGCCGTCCGGCAAATCGCCGGCGAGCGCGCTGGAGGAACAGCTCAATGGATTTCTGGAGCAACGGCAGGATATCCAAGTTATCGCCACCCACATGAACACCATCGTCGCCCCGGCGGAACCCAACGCGATGCCCGCTTCGGAAGAATCATCGGTTATCATTTTCTGCACGGTGTTTTACACGGAGTAAAATTTCCGACCTGGCCGTGCTGCCACCATGAAAAAAATCAAACCGGCGTTGGGAATGACCGACCGGGCGCGGATGATTCAGGCTGAAGCCCGCGCCGAACGGGCCGAGGCGCGCACGGCCCAAGCCAAGACGCGAGCCGAAGCGGCGGAGACCCGCACGGAACAAGCCGAGACCCGCACCGACTTGGCGAAGTCGCGCACCGAACAGGCCGAAAGCCGGACGGAACAGTGCGAGGCCACGTTGCAAGCGACGGCGCGCCGGGCTGGTTCCGTCGCGTTGCTAAAAAATATTTCCGGCGATAGCATTTCGGATTGGAGCAGCCTGTTGCAACGGCTGACCATTCGGCAGCGCGAGATTCTTCAGCTCATTGCCGAGGGTCAGAACACCAAGCAGATTGGCTCCATCTTGAAAGTCAGCCCCAAGACCGTGGAATACCACCGCATGAAATTGATGGCCGGGCTGAATCTGCACGACATCCCCGGACTCGTGCGCTTCGCGTTGCGCGCCGGATTGATTCCGCCCGAAAGGTGATGGCGGCAAGGCGTCACTCGCCGCGTCGGCAGGATTTTATCCGCTCGGTCAAAGCCAGTTTGCGAATCTCCAACCAGTTCAGCGGCAAGCCGGGTATCTGCCCCCGGATTATTTTCCGGTTCGCCACCACGAACGGCTTGGCTTTGCCAAAATGAATTTTAAGTTTCATAATTTTTCCTGGGTGAAATTTTAGGGCGTGGCTTTGGTGCGATAGAACCGTCTGGTAAATAGCGCCGCGTTCGTATCCGTGAAACTCGTTGAGCCGACCGCGCCCGTGGTCACGTTGCCGATGACGGTCCACGTTTTGAAATCCTGCGTCGCCTCGATGTCATAGCTGTGAGCAATCAAGCCATCCACCGTCAGGGCAAACTCGTGGTTGGGAGCTGCGAGCAACTGCACCAAGGGCTGCCCCGGCACGAAATTAATTTCCTCCGAGAACGGGCTTTCAATTCCGTTCGTGCCGTAAGCCGTAACGGCAAAGAAATAAGTGACGCCCGCCGTCAGCCCGGCGACCGTGTTGCTGGTCAGGTTCCCCGTCGGGTAGCTGATTAAATAATGTCCGCTGCTCGTGCCGTAATAAATCCGGTAGCCGGTGACCTTCGGATCCGGACTGCGGTTCCAGTTCACGACGGCGCCATACGGGCCGGCAATCACCGCTCCGTGCGCCGAGCCGGCACGGTGCAGCAACGCGGACAGCAGGATGATTCCTAAAACCCGCGACCGCGTCGCGGTTCGCGTAGACCGGCGCAAAATCGTAGCGGGGCGCGGAGAATTCTTATGGGAGACATTAGGCATGACCATCGTTACCCCCGGCCTAGTCACCGCGCGACTAGGGCATTCCTTGCCGCCACTGGGAGAAACCTTGGTCGGAAATTGACGCGCCGCGCGCAAAATTCTTGAACCCTTTGGTAGGGTTACACCCCATAGCTCGCTGGCGAGTTTGGGCGCATCATGCGGCTGCGAGTTGGAATGTTTTCCACCGAGCAACCGCCAATCGTTTTCAATAATCACTCACCATGAAACACAATCACAACCACGACAACGCCCCTGGCTTGCAACTGATGCCGGTGCGTTTTGAATTCACGCATCCCACCGCCAAGACAGTTTGCGTGGCGGGCTGCTTCAACCACTGGCAACCCGAAGCCAAGACGCTGCATTCCTCTGGCGTCGGCAACTGGTGGAAAGAAACTTCGCTCGCGCCCGGCACTTACGAGTATTGCCTCGTCGTGGACGGCCAATGGATGCCCGATCCGCTCGCTCGCGAATCCGTGCCTAATCCGTTCGGTGGCCGGAATTCCATTTTGAAAGTCGCCAGTTCGCCCGCCGCCGCGCATCTCGCGGACGCAGAAAATTTACCGTTGAAAAACACCAACAAAACAAAAACAAAAAAACTATGAACAAAGAAACTCAAGCCATCAGTGACGACATGGGACAACTGGCCAATGACGCGCGCGCGTTGTTGACCGCCACCGCCGATGTGGCCGGCGAAAAAGTCGGCGACGCCCGCAAGCGTCTTGCCGCCGCGCTGGAAAGCGCCAAGCACATCGCGGCTAATGTCCGCGACAAGGCCGTCGCCGGCGCGAAAGTCGCCGACCAGACCGTCCGCGAGAACCCGTATCAAGCCATCGCCATCGGCGTCGGCGTCGGCGCGCTCGTCGGTTATCTCCTGGGCCGCCGTTGTTCCCGCGATTGATTTCGTTATGGAAACTTCCACCGCCAGCTTCAACCAACTCGCCACGACTTCTAAACAATTCGTGCGGCGACTGGCGACCATCGGCGAAAACCGGCTGGAATTGCTGGCGGTGGAAGTGCAAGAGGAGCGTGAGCGAATCCTGCTCGCGTTCCTGCTCGCGCTCGGCGTGGCGGCGTTCGGCCTGCTCGCTGGCATCACGCTCACGGCGGCGATTGCCGTCTGGTTGTGGACGTGGTCGCCGCTGGGCGTGCTCGCTATCCTGACAATTCTTTATGCTGCCGCCGGATTTTTTCTCTACCAACGGCTCACCGGTTTGATGCGCGACTGGCAAACGCTTTCCGCCTCGCTGGAACAACTGCGAAAGGATCGCGCGTGTCTGGAACAACTGCTCGCATGAATCCACTCGCCTCGCGGAAAAAATTATTGATCGCGGAAAGTGAATTGAACCGCGCGCAACTCATCAGCGAAGTGACGGCGTTGAAAGACGATGTCCGCTCGCTCGCGGATCGCGCGCAAACGTTCGGTTCCATCGCCGCTTCCGCCGCCGGGCTGATGAATTTTTTGAGCGGCAAACCCGCGCCCGCCGCCACCAAACCGTCCCGAATCCAAACCGTTCTCAAGGGCATCGGGCTGGTGTCCAACCTGTGGCTGATGTTTCGCGGCGCCCGTCGCGGGGAGAAAGATAAGTAGCGAGTTGTATCGCCGACCGGCGTATTGCCGCTCGCCCCGAACGTTTTATGCCGCCACCCACAGCCATTCGCAAAGTTGCGTTCCTCGGTGATTATCTCCCAAGAAAATGCGGCATCGCCACGTTCACCACGGATCTGCGCTGCGCCGTCGCGAAAGAATTTCCCGCGCTGCAATGCCTCGTCGTCCCGGTCAATGACCTTGCCGATGGCTATGATTATCCGGCGGAAGTGCGCTTTGAAATCGCCGAGCAAGACCTGACTTCGTATTTGCGCGCGGCGGATTTTTTGAACATCACCGACGTGGACGTGGTGTGCGTGGAGCACGAGTTTGGAATTTTCGGCGGTCCGGCGGGCAGTCATGTGCTGGCGCTGCTGCGTGAATTGCGGATGCCCATCGTCACCACGTTGCACACGATTCTGCGCGAGCCGAACGAGGAGCAACGCCGCGTGATGCGCGAACTCATCCGCCTCTCGACGCGGCTCATCGTCATGAGCGAACGCGGCGCGGAATTTTTGCGCGACGTTTATCACGCGCCGGAAAGTAAAATTGATCTCATCCCGCACGGCATTCCCGATATGCCGTTCGCCGACCCGAATTATTTCAAGGATGAATTCGCCGTCGCCGGCCGACAAGTGCTGCTCACGTTCGGTTTGCTCTCGCCGAACAAGGGCATCGAATACGCGTTGCGCGCGTTGCCGGACATCATCAAAGAATTCCCCAACATCGTTTACATCGTGCTCGGCCAGACGCATCCCAATCTGCTGCGGCACGAAGGCGAGGCGTATCGCTTGAGCCTAGAGCGGCTGGCGAAAGATTTGGGCGTGCAAAAAAATGTCGTGTTCTTCAACCGCTTCGTGGAGCTGGAAGAGTTGATGCGGTTCATCGGCGCGGCGGACATTTATCTCACGCCGTATCTGACGGAATCGCAAATTACTTCCGGCACGCTGGCCTACGCGTTTGGCAACGGCAACGCCGTCGTCTCCACGCCTTACTGGCACGCGGCGGAATTACTCGCGGCGGAACGCGGCAAGCTCGTGCCGTTCCGCGATGCACCAGCGATTTCGACTGCCGTGGTGGAATTGTTGCGCGACGAACCGTTGCGCCACTCGCTGCGCAAGAACGCTTACCGGCTTGGCCGCGACATGATCTGGAGCCGAGTGGCGCAACTTTACGCGAAGTCTTTTGAGCAAGCGCGGCACGACCACAGTTTCATTGGCCGAAAATCTTCGCCCATCAAAACGCTCGACGAATCACCCGGACAATTGCCGGAAATGAAACTGGATCATCTCTTCCGCATGAGCGACTCGACGGGAATTTTTCAGCACGCCAGTTTCACCGTGCCGAATTTTTCCCAAGGCTACTGCACGGACGACAATGCCCGCGCGCTGGTGCTGGCGCTCATGCTTAAAAAATTGGGGCACGATTCACCGCGGCTCTGCGCGCATGGCGCGACCTACGCGGCGTTTCTTAATCATGCCTTCGACCCGAAGAGCGGACGCTTCCGCAACTTCATGGGCTTCGACCGGCGCTGGCTGGAAGAAGTCGGTTCGGAAGATTGCCAAGGCCACGCGCTGTGGGCGCTAGGCTTGTGCGTGTCGCAGGCGGGGCAAGGAAGTTTTCAGATGCTCGCCGCGCAGCTCTTTGAACTCGCGCTGCCGGTGGCGGCGGAATTCTCCTCGCCGCGCGCGTGGGCGTTCACGCTCATTGGCATTGATGAATACTTGCGCCGTTTCGGCGGCGACCGCCGCGCGAGCCAGATCCGCGAGTCGCTCACCGCGAAGCTCATGCAGCGCTACGCCGACGCCGTGACGGATGACTGGCACTGGTTTGAAGAAGTGGTTTCGTATGCGAATGCAAAATTGCCGCACGCGATGATTCTAAACGGTCGCTGCATGGGCAACGGCGTGATGCTGGAACTCGGCCTGAAAACGTTGCGCTGGTTGATAAAAATCCAGACCTCGGACGCTGGCTCGTTCCGCCCGATTGGTTCCAACGGATTTTTCCCGCGCGGTTCTGCTCGCGCCATCTTCGACCAGCAGCCGATAGAATCGCAGGCCACGATTTCCGCGTGCATCGAGGCGTATCATGCCACGAACGATATGTTCTGGGTGACGGAAGCGCGGCGCGCGTTCGAATGGTTTCTCGGGCGCAATGATCTGGGCATTGCGCTCTACGACCCCGGCACCGGCGGCTGCCGCGACGGCCTGCACATGGACCGGTTGAGCCAGAATCAAGGCGCAGAATCCACGCTGGCGTTTCTGCTCTCGCTCGCGGAAATGCAGGCGCTGCAAAATACGCTGACGAGTTTCAATGAACCCAACGGTAAATAGTTTTCATCGGTGGCGGTTAAAACTGCGAAACATAATTTGAAGAAAAACTCCGAACTCCATCGCACGCACCGCATCGGCTGGCTGCGTGCCGCCGTCCTCGGCGCGAACGACGGCATCGTTTCCACCGCCAGTCTGATCGTCGGGGTGGCTGCCGCTGAAGCCAGCCGGAACAGCGTGCTCGTTGCCGGGTTGGCCGGCTTGGTCGCGGGCGCGATGTCCATGGCCGCTGGCGAATATGTTTCGGTTAGCTCCCAGTCGGATACTGAAAATGCCGACCTAGAGCGGGAGCGCGAAGAATTGGCGACGGACGATGAATTCGAACAGGCCGAACTC
>JBEEMY010000108.1:0-9823 GCA_041192415.1 Verrucomicrobiota bacterium
CTTCGGCGACTGGCAAGCTCGTGAACAATGCGAAAGTCACCTCCGCCCAGGGCGTGAGCGCCGAAGCGTCTGCCACGACCACGGTTCACCAGCCGGTGCTCGCGATTACCTGCAAAGCCACGGAACAACAGTTCATGGGCCGCAAGTTTGAAGTCTGCTACACGGTTTCCAACACGGGTGACGCCGCTGCCGCTGGCACGGTGCTCGAAGTCGCCGTTCCCGCTGGCCTCGAAGTTGTCTCCGCCGGTTCCGGCACGGTCAACGGTGGCAAAATCACTTACAACCTCGGCTCGGTTGACGCTGCCACGCCGCAGAATGTCTGCGCGACGTTCACCAGCGCCACGGGCGGCACGTTTGATTTCGCAGGCACGGCCAAGGGTGCTTGCGCGGCGGCTGTCTCCACGAGCTGCTCGACCAAGATCGTCGGCCTCGCGGCCATCTTGCTTGAAAAAGCGGATGACCCGGATCCGGTTGCCATCGGCGACACCACGACCTACACGGTCAAGGTCACGAATCAAGGCTCTGCGGTTGACCACAACATCCAAGTCATCGTGAGCATCGCTCCGGAACTCACCCCGGTGAGCAGCAGCGAAGGCACGATCGAAGGCAACACGGTCACCTTGCCGGTGGTCGCGAGCCTCGCGCCGAAACAGGCGGTCACCTACAAGATCGTTGCGAAGGGCGTAAAAGCTGGCGACGGCCACACCTCCTTCAAGTTGACGTCTGACGTGCTGAAATCTGCCATCACGGCGGAAGAATCCACACACGTTTACTAATCAGTTTTGACACGAAGGCCGCCGAAGAAATTCGGCGGCCTTTTTTGTTGGCCGCAAAAAGACGCAAAATTTTCTTTTGTGAATTTCGTGCCTTTTTGCGGCCAAAAAATAATTTGATAAACATCTCCGCAACCGAAATCCTCTCCGCGTCATGAAATTCAGAATGCTTTCCGCCGTCTTTGCCTTCGTCTTGCTCTTGTCCGCCAGCGCGCAGACCAACACGCCGCCGGAACATCACCGCGCCACGCGCCTTGGCCATCCCGCCACCCGCTTCGCGCCCACCATGCACACGCCGGAAGATTTGCGCGACCGCTTCCGCGATAAAAAACTCCACGGCGATTTTATCTCCGTCCTGAAGCAATGGGGCTGGACCGGAAACCCCGAAGATTTTTTTGTGGCGGGCTTGTCGGCAGAAATCGTCGAGTGGCAGATTTCCGTTGGCGATACGATGCCGTTCATGTCCTCGCGCGAAGACGGCAAGGCCATCTGCCTGCGCAATGTCGAATGGGCGGGAACCGAGCCGATTCACGCCTACTCATTTTTATTCCATTCCAAAGGCCGCATCTATCGCTGCATCATCCCGAAGCCGTGCAGTAACTTTTTCGTCGTGGATCTCGGCCCCGAACCGCAGAGCGGGCTGGCGATTGATTGCGATGCGCCGGAGAAAATTATTTTAGGCCGCGATGGAAAAATTTGCCTGAACCTCCACAACACCGGCAACATCACCGAATCGCTCGCTACCGTCACGCTGCCGATTCCTGATTCCGTCACCGTCGCCACGACCACTGACGGCGGCGTGGTGCAAAACAATTCCATCGTCTGGCAGATCAAAGACCTGCCCGCGAACGCCACGAAGCAAGTTTGCGCGAAATTTAAAACCGCCAAATCCGCCATGTTGAATTTTAACGCCACCGCTAGCAGCGAAAAAGTTTCCGCCGTGACCAGCGCGTGTGTTTCCACGGTTGCTGGCATTCCCGCCATCCTGCTGGAAAAAGCGGATGACCCCGATCCCGTCGCAGTGGGCGACACCACGACTTACACGGTGAAGGTGACGAACCAAGGCACGGCGGATGATTCCGATGTGCAGATCGTCGTGACCATCGCGCCCGAACTTGCGCCCGTGAGCAGCGCGGAAGGCAAGATTGACGGCCAAACCGTGACGTTCCCGTTGATTCCAAAACTCGCGGCGAAAGAAGTGGTGACCTACAAGATCACTGCCAAAGGCGTGAGCGCGGGCGACGGTCATACCAAGTTCACGCTCACCTCCGCCGTGCTGACCTCGCCGCTCAACGCCGAGGAAAGCACCACGGTTTATTGAACGGAAAAATCCGATGGCGCGCGCAATCCTGTTTTTAATTTTCATCGCCACGCTTACCAGCGGCTGCGCAACGGTGAAAGTTTCAGACGCGGAACAAAGTTTCGAGATCGCCGCGCTCGCGAAAAATCTCACCGCGCTTTCGCCGCAGGTGAACCCGGTCGAAGCTCTGCGCGCGGCGGACACGGCGGTGCGCTATCCGTTGGTGCTCGCCGAGGAGTGGAGCGCTACGCCGCCGGCTGCTTTTAATAACACGCTCATCAATGTTGGCATTCATCCGTGCGGCTTATGTTATCAGTGGGCAGATGCGCTCACGGTGAAATTGCTGACGCTCCATCTGCAAACGCTGGAGTTGCATCGCGGCGTGGCCAAGCTCGGCACGCGCCGCGAACACAGTTGCGTGGTGCTGACCGCGCCGGGGCAGAATTTTACGAACGGCATCGCGCTCGATGCGTGGCGGCATTGTGGAAAATTAAATGTCTCGTCTGTGCCCGCCGACAAATACGCGTGGCAGGAGGTGGATTTGCTTCCGTTCTATCAAGCAGAACTGCGTGCCGCTGCGGGAAAGCTGGAACCTTCATCCAATCTCCGGTGACAATGCAGCCGCGCAGTTTTGACGGCTTGACTTGAATGGTTGTTGTGGTCTGATAGCAACGCATCGGCGCAGGCGGATGTCGTTTCCTCTTTTCCCAAAAAACAACCTCGGAGTAGCCATGAAAAATAAAATCTTCAAATGGAGCTGGGTTCTCATCGCAGTCGGCGGCCTTGGCGCGGCGGTGATGGCGGCGGATTATCTTGGCGCGGGCGGCGTGCTGCGGACCATCGCGGAACGCCACGCGCAGCCGGGTGAAAAATCCGGCGGCGATGAGGCGACTTCGCGGATCGCGCGGTGAAAGTGCAGCGACAAGGAATCATGAATTATTCCGCCGGCAGTCAGCCGATTGATTTCAATGACCTACTTGGCGCGTTGCCGCCGCCGCCGATGTGGAATGATTTGGCCAAAGCCATTGCCGCGCGCCCGGCGGCCAAGGGCGAAGGCGAGTTGCATGAAATCGGATTGCGCTTTCTGGCGGCAACGTTGACCGGCGACAAGGACGCGCAGAGCCGCGAAATCGCCCGGCTGTCGGCGAAGGCAAAAGAGGTCAGTGCCCGCGAGGCGTATGTGTATCGAAATTTTCTGGAGTCGGTGAGCCAGACGTTGATGGTGATGTCGGACAATCCGGATGCGGTGCTGAAAGCGCTGGAGCATCGGCTGGCTTCAGTCACGGCGCAGCACGAGCGCCAGTTTGAAATCCCCAACCTTGTCGCGCAGGTCGGTCCGGCCAAGGCGGAGGCATTTTTGCGCAAGGCGCTGGTCGCGCCGAATGTGTTCCTCACCTTCCGCCAACCGAACGAGACCTCGCAGCTCGCGCAAAAACTGGCGCTGGAACTTCTCGGACAGCTCAAGCAACCGCAGTGGGGGCTGATCAATTCGCTGTCGGCGGTGGAACTCTATGAGGCGATGGAAAAACAATTTCCCGCAGCGACGAATCAGGCGGCGGTGCTGCCGGGAATTTCCGACGTGGACTTGAAATTGCCGGACGAAATGCCGGACAACTTCAACGACAACTACAAAAAACAGGGCGCGCAGATTTATTATCTGCTCGGGTTGATCAGCAAAGAGCGTTCAACGGATGCCGTGGCCGTGGCCAAAAAACTGGATGGCCGCAATTATTTGTTCACCGAAGCGTTCAAGGCGATGCAGCGCGCCGGGTTCATGGATGCGCTGGATGATTTTTTCAACGAGCTGCTCACGCAGAATCCCGCGCTGCCGTTCTGGGAACAATACGTCGAAACGGCGGCGCAGGCGGGCACGACGAAGCGGATGCTCGCCACCGTCAACGCGGCGCTCGCCAGTCCCGATTTGGGCGCAGGAAAAAAGAACGCGCTGCACCAGATTCTTTTCAAGGCGCTGCTGGCCGATGACAGCGTCGACGAAGCGGTGGTGGAATTGCGCAACTTGATGACGGCGGATGAAACGGCGGCGGGACGTGATCTCAACGCGGGACAACTGGGCGCGCTGCTGGCGCGGTTTGGCGTGCTGTTGGAAAAACCGGAGTGGACGGAGGAAGGTCTCAAGGCCGCGCGGCAATGGCTGGCGACCGCCGCCGCAAAAAACAGCGGCGAGAGCGAAAATGTTTCCGGGACGATTGCGGAAGTGCTGGTGGATTTGAAGCGCGGCCCAGAAGCCGAATCCGTTTTGATGGACGCGCTCGCGGCGGCGACCGCCCCCGGCAAATCCGACCGCAATAGTTGGTATGGTTCGCCGTCGGTTTCCGCGCTCACCGAACTCGCGGCGTTGTATCACCGAGCCGGTCGCCACGCGGACGTTTTGCAATTGCTGGAAAAATCGGCCGACTGGGGCACGGGCGACGTCAGCGAATTATTCAACACCACGCCGGGCGAAAACCGCATCTCGCTGATGTTTCTGCACACCGGCACTTCGCCGCTGCCGCTGCCGTATCTCGCGGCGAAGGCGTTGCTCGCCGAGGGAAAAACGGCGGCGGCGCAAAAAATCACCGACGCGCTGCTGGATAAATTTCCCGGCTTGGATCGCGGCTACGAACTGTTGCTGGAACTCAAAGGCACGAATGCCATCGCGCGACTGGATGAATTGTTTGCGCGCGACCAGTTCGAGGAACGACCTTTGATTTGGAAGGCGCATTTGCTGCGCGAACAAAACCAGTTGGAAGCGGCGGAAAAATTATTGCGTCAAGCCATCAGCATTGATCCGTCGGATGGTGAGGAAGGTCGCGGCGACCGGATGCGCGTGTATGCGGAACTGGCAGCGGTGCGGGAGGCGCGGGGCGACCAGAAAGAAGCGGACTTTTTCCGCGAAGTCGTCGCGGCCATCCGCCTGTCAGAAACGGCGGATCAGTTTTACGCGGTCGGCCTGCTCAAGCGCGCCGTCGCGATGTATGCGGAAGGGCTGACGCATTTTTCCGACGCGTATTGCATCCAGTCGCGCATGGCCATCCAGCTTTCCGCGCTCGGGCAGAACGCCGAGGCGGAGGAGCACTACCGCCGCGCCTACGAACTGATGCCGGATAGTTTTGGTCGCGTGGAAAGCCATTGCTTCGGCTGCGAAAAGGCGTTCGAGGGCGAGCGCCCGCAAAACATCGCGGAAAAAGTTTTTACCAAGATGGCGGCGGAACGGCCGGACAAACCGCAGGTGCATTATCTGCTCGGCTATTTGCGCGAGGAACAGGAACGCTACAACGAGGCGCGGACAAATTATTTCACGGCCGTGCGGCTCGACCCCGACTACTTGAATGCGTGGGTGAAAATCCAGCAGGTGAGCCAGCAAATTTTAATGCCACCGAAGGAGCGCGACGCCATCGCCTTCAACATTCTGCGCCTCGATCCATTGCAACGTCACGCGCAGCCGGACTGCTCGCGCGTCAGTGATTTGCCGGGTCTGTGGAACGCCGTGGCCGCCGCCGTGGCGCATCAGCCAATGGTCAGCACTAATTTGCTGGCGTTGCCCGCGAGCAAACTGGCGCTGGAGAAAAAACAAGCCGAGCAGCCGGAAAATAATTTCCGTTCCTCGTATGCCGAGCGGGAATTTTCACCGGCGGGAGCGGTCGGGCAAAATCCGTTGGTGCTGGTCGCCGGCCAGATGATTCTCAACGGCGGGCAGATGGAGGAATGATCAAAGAAATTTTGACTGCCCGCCCGTCGCCGGTTTCAAGCCGAGTTTTTTGTAGCTCAACTCCGTCGCGATGCGGCCTTGCGGGGTGCGGTTAAGGTAGCCTTCCATGATGAGATAGGGCTCATAGACTTCCTCAATCGTATCCGGCTCCTCGCCCACGGCGACGGCGAGCGAGTTCACGCCGACCGGCCCGCCGCCAAATTTCACGATGATGGCTTCGAGAATTCTTTTGTCCATTTCGTCCAAACCATTCTCGTCAATTTCCAGCATCGCCAGAGCCTTGTCGGCCACTTCTTTCGTGATGCGACCGTCGTGCCGGACTTGCGCGTAATCGCGCACGCGGCGGAGCAGATTGTTCACGATGCGCGGCGTGCCTCGGCTGCGGCGGGCAATTTCGTGCGCGCCGGCGGGATCAATCTCCACGTTCAATAAATTGGCGGAGCGCAGAACAATTTTATCCAAATCAGCCGCGCAATAATAATCCAGCCGTTCGCGCATCCCGAAACGCGTCAACAACGGAGCCGAGAGCAAACCGCTGCGCGTCGTCGCGCCAATGAGCGTGAAGCGCGGGAGGTTCAGGCGCACGCTGCGGGCGTTCGGGCCGGAATCAATGATGATATCCAACTTGAAATCTTCCATCGCGGGATAAAGATACTCCTCGATGGTTTTTTGCAGGCGATGAATCTCGTCAATGAAGAGCACGTCGCCCTCTTCGAGATTGGTGAGCAACCCGGCGAGGTCGCTGGCTTTTTCAATTGTCGGGCCGCTCGTCGCTTTGACATTCGCGCCCATCGCCTTCGCTAAAATATTTGCAATCGTGGTTTTCCCCAATCCCGGCGGGCCGGAAAGCAGGATGTGATCCAGCGCTTCGCTGCGCTGCTTGGCGGCTTCGACGGCGATTTCCAAACGCTCCTTAACCTTGGGCTGGCCGGTGAAATCGGAAAAGAGCGAGGGTCGCAGCGTCATTTCGAGCGCGGCGTCTGGTTTGTTCAAAGTGGAAACAGGACGTTCAGCCATCGCGGGAAGGATGCGGAAAGCGGCGGGCAAGGTCAAAGCGTTTGCTGTGCATCCAAACGCACACTTCCCAAACGCAGTCGGTTTGTTAGAGTCGCTTCACCCCCATGAGCCGGATGCTGCCAGCAACGGATCGCAATGTGACCGGAAACTTTCTCCGGCCCGCCGCAAATTTTCCCCGGCGCGCTGCGTTTACCCTCATTGAACTGCTCGTGGTGATTGCCATTATCGCGATTCTCGCGTCCCTGCTGTTGCCCGCGCTGGCCGGGGCCCGGCTGCAGGCGTATCGCATCAATTGCGTGAGCAACCAGAAACAACTCATCACCGCGTGGACGATTTATTCCGGCGACAACCGCGAACGCCTCGCGCTCAACGGCGGCGACTCGGCGGCCACCTCTGCCAACGCTCACCTCTGGGCCTACGGCGGCAACCACGGTTCCGCCGACACGCTGACCAACGGGTTGTATCTTGTCGGCGCGAACTACGCGCTCTTCGCGCCCATCCTGCCGAACGTCCGCATTTACAAATGCCCCGCTGACCGCACCACTTGGCCGCTGTGGTCATCTTTCGGCACGGTGAAAATGGTCGAAGAAATCCGCAGCTACTCGATGAACTGTTACGTTGGAACCGCTGGCTTCATCACTCCCGTGACCATAAACACCAGCTACCGGACTTTTCAGAAAACTTCGCAGCTCAGCGCCGACGGCCCAGCCAACCGCTTTGTCTTCACCGACGTGAACCCGGCCAACATCTGCACCCCCGCGTTCGGCGTGGACATGACGCTGGCAACATGGATTCATTATCCGTCCGGCCTGCACAATCGCCGTGGCGTGCTGGCGTTTGCCGATGGCCATGTCGAAGTGCATCGCTGGTTGGACAGCCGCACCATGCCAAAACTGATTAGTGGCAGCTACATCGGCCACGGTGACAGCGCTATTGGGAATCCCGACCTATTGTGGATTACTGAACGGACGACTTCCAAGAAATAATCCCCACTCCTAGCCGCCGGACGCGCCGGAGGCATCACCACTTTTTTCAAAAGAAATTGCTGGAAAATCAAAGTTGTCTTGCGCAGGCTGTCCTCCCCTTATGACAAGCAAAGGAATGATTTTACGCGGTGGAATGGCACTCGCCGCGCTCTTGGGTGGAACCAGTGCTTTTGCCGGCGACGCCGACATCAATCTCCCCGCGCTCGATTCGGTTTCATTTTACAACGGCGCCCTCGGCAGCCACGCCATCCTCTATCTCGGTCTCGTCATCTGCGCCATCGGTGCGCTCTTCGGCTGGATGGAATACCGCAACACCCGCGCACTCCCCGTCCACAAATCCATGCGCGACGTTTCGCACATCATCTGGGAGACGTGCAAAACATATTTGTGGCAGCAGGGAAAATTTCTCGCCGCGCTCTGGATTCTCATCGCCGCGTGCATGATTTATTATTTCGGCCATCTGCAAGGCAAGGCCACCAGCGCCGTTCTCATCATTCTTGCAAGTTCGGTTTTAGGAATTCTCGGCAGCTACAGCGTCGCGTGGTTTGGCATCCGCATCAACACTATCGCCAATAGTCGCGCGGCTTTTTCGTCACTGCGCGGCAATCCGCTCAACACGCTGTTCATCCCGCTGCAAGCCGGCATGAGCATCGGTCTGCTGCTCGTCGCCGTGGAACTGACGTGCATGATTTCAATTTTACTTTTCATTCCGTCGCAACTTGCTGGCGCATGCTTCATCGGTTTCGCCATCGGCGAATCGCTCGGCGCGAGCGTGCTCCGCATCGGCGGCGGCATCTTCACGAAGATCGCGGACATCGGTTCCGACCTGATGAAAATTGTTTTCAACCTCCCCGAAGATGATCCGAAAAATCCCGGCGTCATCGCCGACTGCACGGGCGACAACGCGGGTGATTCCGTCGGCCCCACGGCGGACGGTTTTGAAACCTACGGTGTCACCGGCGTCGCACTCATCGCATTCCTTTCGCTGTCATTGGTCGCGTCGCCGATTCTTTGCGGCAAACTTATCTTGTGGCTTTTCGCGATTCAAAGCCTGATGGTCGTCGCCTCGCTCGTTTCGTTTTATCTGAACAAGGTTCTCGCCAACGTGCGTTACGGCGGCAAAAAAGATTTCAATTGGGGAGCCCCGCTCACCGACCTTGTGTGGATCACTTCAATCATTTCCATCATCGTCTGCTTCATCGCCAGCAAATGTCTGCTCGGTGATTTTGAAATTCCCAATCCGAAATTCATGGGCAGCGCGACGCCGAACGAACTGCCGACCCTGCCACTGAATCATCTCTGGTGGATCCTCTCCGCCATCATCGCCTGCGGCACGCTGGCTGGCGCGCTCATCATGGAGTTCACGAAAATTTTCGTCAGCACCAAATCGCGCCACGTCCAGGAAGTCACCAGCGCGTCCGATCACGGCGGCGCGTCGCTCAACGTCCTCGCCGGACTCGTTGCCGGAAATTTCTCCGCGTTCTGGATGGGCCTCGTCATCCTCGGCCTCATGTTCGTCTCATATCTGTTTTCGCAGCAGGCTGATTTCATGGCGCTCATGCCGCCGCAGTTCACGTTCGCCGCGCCCATCTTCGCCTTCGGCCTCGTCGCCTTCGGTTTTCTCGCGATGGCTCCCGTCACGATTGCCGTGGACAGCTTCGGCCCCGTCACCGACAACGCGCAATCCGTCTATGAATTGAGCCGCATCGAAGCGCAGCCCAACATCAGCGCAGAAATCGAAAAAGTATTCGGCTTCAAACCCAACTTCGCCGACGCCAAACATGAATTAGAAAAAGGCGACGGCGCGGGAAATACTTTTAAGGCCACCGCCAAACCCGTGCTCATCGGCACTGCCGTCGTCGGTGCGACCACGATGATTTTCGGCATCATCATGCTGCTCGAACAGGCGTTCGGCGGCGCCATCGCGCACTTGAGTCTCGTGAATCCGCAGGTGATTTTCGGCCTGCTCATGGGCGGCGCGGTGATTTATTGGTTCACCGGCGCAAGCACACAAGCCGTCGTCGCCGGCGCATACAGC
>JBEEMY010000109.1:0-6906 GCA_041192415.1 Verrucomicrobiota bacterium
CGTCGAGCTGGCGGCGGATTGTTCTTCCACGCTGCGGTTGAACAGGGATTCACCGTCCGCAATCACCCGTTTGATTTTGGGGCTGATGTCGGTCACTTCTATCACCGATGATATGGGTTTGGTTTCGCCCGCCGGCGTGTCTTCCCAATACCCGCCGGTGGCAACCAGACCTTGCTTGTCCAGAATGACGAAGAAGAAAGCATCGTGTTGAAAAATTTCGCGACATTCTTGCGCCACGGTTTGACCCAGCTCAACCGGCTTCAAGGCGGCGGTCAGCGCGGCGGAAAGTTTCCGCAACACTTCGCGAATGTGTTCGTGTTTTTTGGCGGCGGAAATGTCGCGGATGATCGTGGAACTGAAATCCGATTCGCCGTTGGCCAGCCAGTGGGCGATGACGACTTGCGAGACGGGGATTTCGTGGCCACTCACATGGCGCAATGCCGACTCGCCAGACCAAATGCTTTGAGCGGAATTCGTCGCCCGCCACAAATCGGCGTGCAACTTCGTAACCCAGGCTGGATATAAATTTTCCGTGGTCAACCCGGTGAGGCTCGCGTCGGTTGCCAGTCCAATCATTTTTCGGCCTGCTTGGTTCAGGTAAAACATTTGCCCGCGCGCATCCGCGAAACCCACGAAGTCGCTGGTGTTTTCCAGCACCAATGCCAGCCGCGCCTGCAACTCCGCCAGCCGGCGCTCTTGCATGAGGCGTTCGCGCGCCTGCACCACGCGCTGATGCATCAGCCACCACGTCAGCGCGCCGGTGAGCAACACCACCAGCGAACTGCACAACACCCAGAACCAGGTAGTGCGCCAGAAAAATTCTTCCACGCGAAACTCGATGGCTTGCACTTCGCTGAACACTCCGTCGCTGCCGGCGGCGCGCACCAACAGGCGATGTTTGCCAGCGGCCAGTTCGTAAAAGGAGATGGTATTTTCCGCACCGTTGTCCCGCCATTGCCGGTTGTGTTCATCCAGCAAAAAGTAATACCGGTTTTTATCAGGCGACGCATAGTCCAGCAGGGCGCAACGGATTTGAATCTGCCGACTACCGGCGGGGAACACCACCGCCTCGGTTCGATCCTGCAAATTAACGTGCACCAATTGGTTTGATCCGGCGTGAAAGTAATCCAGCGATTCCAGCGCCACCCGGCTGGGCACGGTCTGGTAGTGCAAGCGTTGCGGCTCCACCGCCGTCACGCCGCGCAACAATCCGAACCAGAGCCGGCCCGTGGCATCGCGATGGCTCATATTTTGGTAGCCCTCGGGAAAATCCACCGAACCTGTGCCGTCGCGCTGATTGAAAGTTTGCAGCGCGAGATTTTGGTTCGTCTCGCTGGCGGATCGCCAGAGATCATCGCCGCGTGCCGTCACAATATTTCGTCCGTTACCAAACCAGATTTGGCCGCTGTTATCTTCCAGCAGGCTGTTGACGTTGCCGCCTGACAAATTGGGATTGGCGGGCAGCTTGAATAGATGTCCGTGACCATAAACAAACAAGCCGGACTTGGCTGTGCCCAGCCAGATACGGTTTTGCGAATCCACCAGCAGCGAGGTGATACGGGTATTTTCCGGCAGCGTCAGTTGGCGTTTCAGGCTGGTGGTTCCCAAGCTCACGCTGAACAAATGGTTTTGGTTGGCAATCAAGATGGTCTTGTCCGGCTGCTCGGCAAACAGAACCGATTCCAACTGCCAGTCAGTTGTGCGTTGCAAGGGCTGGTAGATTCCATTGCTCAAAAAACCCACGCTGTTAAAATTTCCAAGCCACAGACGGTTTTGCGAATCTTCAAAAATCGCTCCCACATTCTGGGGCATGAGTGGAAACTGCTCGTTGAGCGAATGGACTTCGCCATCCGTGATTTGCAACAAACCTTCCTGCGCCGTGCCGACAAAAATTTCTCCCTGACGCGTGCAAACGAGCGACTGGATAAATTTTGAATCCGGCTGGCTCACCGGCGTTGCCCGGCGTCCGTCAAACCGTATCAACCCGCCGCCGTAAATCCCGATGAGGATGTTTCCATTGGTGGTTGAGGTGATGGCGGTGACCGCGAGTTCGGGGATGCCCTGTCGGCTGTTCAGCGTGTGGAAGCGCTCCGGTCGGAAGCGCACCACGCCGCCCGCGCCGCAGCCAATCCACAGGCTGCCTTGCGCATCTTCAAACACGGCGCGGGTTCCCATGTTGTTTGGCAAGCCTTCGCTGCGGTCAAAAAGTTTAACCGTGCCATTGGTGGCGACGCGCCAGATTCCGCGCTGGATGCTCGGTAGCCAGAGATTGCCGTGGGAGTCTTCCAGCAACTGCCAGAAGCTATCCACCGTGGCGGAAAGGTTTCTGGTCTGCGCCACTTTGCCATTTCGGATCAGCAGCGCGCGATTAGTGAGCACCAGCCAGACGCCGCCAGCACGCGCCTGACCCGCGCCGACGGTTTGGCTCACCACATTTTCCACGCCGGAAAAATTCACCCACTTCGTCCCGTTCCAGAAGCCGACAAAATCGCCGCGCACGGCGAGCGGCTGGCCGTTCACATCTACGCCGCAATACGCGCCGCCTTTGCCCGGCAAACCCGGCAATGGATCGAGTTGGTTGCCCAGCACGCGAAACAACCGGCCCAGCGAGGTGGTCACGAAGAGTTCGTTATTCGTCCCTTCCGCATAGCTGCGCACCAGCTCGCGTTCGCCCCAGATTTTTGATTCAGGAAAATTCGTCCAGACGTTTCCAACCTTCATCGCCAGCCCGTGCAAGGTGCTGGCCAGCAGCCGACCCCGTTGGTCCACATAACAGTTGGCGATGCGCGAGTCGGGAATCTGCGGCTCGTTCTCGGCGGAGATGACTTTGAACTCCATGCCGTTGAAGCGCGCGAGGCCGCTGAAGGAACTGAACCACAGGTAACCATCCGGCGACTGGCGAATGCCGGTGCAGGAGTTGCCGGGAAAACCTTCTTCCACGCCGAAACCATCCACGAGATATTCGCTGTCGAATGGAACGGAAACCATCCGGCTGACCAGCGGCGCCGCCGCGCTGACCAATGGAAAAAACACCCCAACCATCAGGCTGCAAAAAACCGGCAGCCAAATGGCCTGGCGCAAACATTTGAAAATGGTCGGCATTCTTTTTTTGGAAACCCCCCCGCTGAATGGCGTGAAAATAAGTCCCGCTCTCACCGTCCGCAAGCCTCGTCCGCATCAACTAACCATCGGCCAACCCGCTTTATTCTGAAACTCGCCGCTGCGGATTTTTTCAATCGTTGGCTAAAAAGCTGCACGCGAGCCGTTGCTGACTGCCGGTCAAAAAAAGACATGGTGCTAAATCCCATTGTGAAATCAGGCGAAAAGTGTGGCCGGAGAAAACTTTTCCTCGGCTGGCATCGGCGTTGCTAAACCACGGCAGCCAGCGACGTGTGTGTGAAAAATTTTGCACATCGCCTGCACCACCGGACGGTGTTCAGCACCGGGGCAGGGCGGTTGGTCTGGACGCAGCGCAGTCACAACAAAAACATAACCATGAAAAAAAATCGAAGCCATCATCAAACCATTCAAACTCGAGGAGGTCAAAGACGCCCTTGCCGAAATCGGCATCGAAGGCATGACCGTCAGCGAGGTCAAAGGATTCGGTCGCCAAAAAGGCCACACCGAGATCTATCGCGGCAGCGAATACACCGTGGACTTCCTGCCCAAGATTAAAATCGAACTCGTCATCGCGGATGGCCAGAAGGACGCCGCTGTGGCCGCCATCATCAAGGCCGCCAAGACCGGCAAGATTGGCGACGGCAAAGTATTCGTTGCCAACGTGGACGAAGTCATTCGCATTCGCACCGAAGAAAAAGGTGACGCCGCTGTTTAATCCAACCAACCCGAACCTTACTCAAATAATAAAATGAAAAAATTATTTCTTACTCTCGCGCTCACGGTGGCTGCGTTTATCAGCACCGGTTCACTGCGTGCGGAAGACACGAACGCCGCACCCGCTGCGCCGGCCGCACCGGCCTTGCCCGCTGCCTCACTCGACCAGCGCATCGCCGCGCTTGAAGCTTACATCGGCAATGGCGATCCCGCCGCCTCGCTCACCAAGGACACGAATGGTGCGTTCACCGTCGCTTCACCGTCAACGGTTGGCGTGGCTGGCCCCGGTCACAACGCGTGGATGATGACCAGCACTGCGTTGGTCTTGTTCATGACGCTGCCGGGCCTCGCGCTGTTCTACGGCGGTCTCGTTCGCAAGAAAAACATTCTGTCCGTCGTCGCCCAATGTTTCGGCATCACCGGTTTGGTGACGATTCTCTGGGTGGTCTGCGGTTACAGTTTCGTTTTCGCGGACGGCACTGACATCATCAGTGGCGTGCTCGGCAACTTGAAATTCAAGATGCTGGAAGGCGTGACCTCGGTCACCAACACGAACTACGCCTACTGGGTTTCGCAAAACGTATTTGCGATGTTCCAGTTGATGTTCGCCATTATCACGCCCGCGCTGATCCTGGGTGCGATTGCTGAACGCATGAAGTTCGCGGCCATCCTGGTGTTCGTTGGTCTGTGGATGCTCGTCGTTTACTTCCCGCTCGCGCACATGGTTTGGGGTATCAACGGCTGCATGAACGGCGTCTGGAACGCCGGTGCGAAAATCCACGCGATTGATTTCGCTGGCGGCACGGTCGTTCACATGAGCTCCGGTTGGTCGGCGCTCGTGCTCTGTATCATTCTCGGCAAGCGTCTTGGCTTCGGCAAAGAATCCATGCCGCCGCATAGCATGGTGATGTGCTTCATCGGCACGGCGATGCTCTGGGTGGGCTGGTATGGTTTCAACGCGGGTAGCGCGTGCGCCGCCGACGGTGTGGCCGCGAATGCCTTCACCACGACGACGATTGCCACGGCGGTTGCGTCCTTCGTCTGGCCGATGCTGGAATGGGTTGTGCGCGGCAAGCCGAGCATCCTTGGTTTCTGCTCCGGTGCGGTGGCTGGTCTCGTGGTCATCACGCCCGCTTGCGGTTTCGTGACTCCGGCGGGTTCCATCGCCATCGGCATTGCGGCGGGCATCATCCCGTTCTTCTTCTGCTACAAGGTCAAGAGCTGGTTCGGTTATGACGACGCGCTCGACACCTTCGGCGTTCACGCCATCGGCGGCACGCTCGGTGCGATCATGACGGGTATGCTGGCGCGCAATTCTGCGAACGGCAATCTGGCCTTGAACCTGAAAGACTACGTCAAAGACACCTGCACCCAGCCGCTCGTGATGGAGCAGTTGAAAGCCGTCGGCATCACCATCGCCCTCGCGGTGGTCGGCACGGCGATCATCGCCTTCATCGTGAAACTCCTGATCGGCCTGCGTCCGACTGAAGAATCCGAAATGACTGGCCTCGACGAAACTGAACACGGCGAAGTCGGCTACCACAGCTGAAAGTTAATTCGGAGGAACTGAAAATTCACACGGCGGGCAACGCAAGTTGCCCGCCGTTTTTTTGCGTTAAAAATCGTCCTCGTGCTCGTTCTCGCCCTCGATATTTTCTCGAGGACGAGGACGAGAAGAAAGAAAAAATCAAACCACCTGCACCACCAGCGCCGTTGTGTTGTCGCGGCCGGAATTATTGACCGAGGCTTCGACCAGCACATTCGCCGGGCTGCTGCCGGTGCGGGCGGCATCTTGCCGGAGAATTTCCACGATGGTGTGGTCAAACAAACCGTCCGTCAGCCCGTCGGTGCAGCAGAGAAAAATGTCGCCGGGCGCGCACGCCACCGCGCCGACGTGCGGATCCACAAACTGATTCGCCCCGCCCAGCGCGCGTTGCAGCACGTTGCGGCGCGGATGCGTGCGTGCTTGGTATTCGTTGATCTCTCCGTGGCGCAGCAGCCAGGCGACGTAAGTATCATCCTGCGTGACTTGCTTGAGCTCGCCCGCACCACGCGGCAGGTGATAAATCCGGCTGTCGCCAATGTGGCCGAAAAACATCCAGCCCGGCGTGAACCAACCCAAGCTCATCGTTGTCTGCATCCCTTCCGTCTCTTCGTAACTGCCGCCGACATAAACCAAGGCGCGGTGAATCTGGCGGAACAACTCCGTAAGCGCCTCCGAAACGCCCGCGTCCAACCCGTTCGCTGAATGGCGGAACGCGCGCGGCAGCAGCGTGGCGATTTTTTCCACGGCGATGCGGCTGGCGAATTCCCCCGCCTGCGCGCCGCCCATGCCATCGCATACGGCGAAGGCAAAATCATTTTTCGCCAGCGCCGCCTCGCCAATTTTTCCGAGCCGGTGCATTTCCTGCGCGTCGAACATCAGGCCGAGAAACGCGTCTTCATTGTTCTTCCGCACCTTGCCGATGTCCGTGCAACCGGACCAGCGCAGGGCGGATTTGTTTTTGGCGACAGAATGATTCATGTGGCGCTGGGTTCGGGCAGAATGGTGGCGAACTCAAAATCAATCAAACAAAAGCGTCCGTCGCTGAAGCGGTAGGTGAGGTTGCGCGGGTCGGCATCATCGTGGCGCACGCCGAATTTTTCCAGCTCCGCAAAAACTTCTTTCGCGCGCGCCGCGTCAATCCGTTCCACACGCTGCCCGCAGTTGGTGGTGACGATGCAAAGTTTTTTCTCATCAGACTCCAGCAGGCGCGGGACAAACTTGCAGCCGCGCGCTTCAAGATGTTTCAGCACGCGCACCTCATTCTCGAACCGCGTGGCGGCGTCCGGCCCGTGGTAAGCCTTGAACACGCGCCCATCAAACCCCAGATGGACGGTGGCGCGCAGTGTGTCTTTGACCTTGAGCATGGCCGAAGTGGTTTTTGGATTTTCTGCCGACGCGAACCGTCGCGCAAATTGCCGACGGTGCAAAGCGGCCTTGCTGCCGCTGGTTTACTCCGCTGATTTTTCCAGCGCTTTCAAATCTTCCGCCAGAAACTGCGCCACATCCTTGAACCGCGCCACATTGTC
>JBEEMY010000110.1:0-6867 GCA_041192415.1 Verrucomicrobiota bacterium
ACATTCTCTCACCATCTTGAAAATATTGATGTGGGGTTTCGCTCGAGACGGCATCCAAATAATTTTTCAGCGGAGCCAACGCTCGGTTTTTAAATTCCTCCAACATTAAAATAGTTTTCGCTTTGTGATATCTAAATCTGTAAAGTTGTCTGTGTGCCATTGTCACAACTTCAATCACGGTTTTTGGACTAAACATTTTGATGGCATAACTTCGCAATCTTTCATATCTGCAAAGTGGTTTGTATTCATTTATCCAATCCGACAGTGTGGCCGACTCCGGAGCGACACCGAATTTCTTTTTGATAATCTGGCAAAACTGGGTTTCACATCTCAATTAATGATGGATCACTCAGGAGGGTTCGGTGACTATCTGCAAAACATTCAAAACCATGGCAATATGCGTGCGCCACTGATGTCACAAAAGGGCATCAGTAACCGGTTGGTGTCCTTTGATGGTGAACCGATTTACAACGATCTGGAACTGTTGGATCACTGGCTAGAGCAGCAGAAGAAAAGCGGCAATGCTCGCAGCGCAACCTTCATGAATATCATCCCGTTACATGATGGTAACCGCTTCGTTGGCACCAATAAAAGTGCCGATTATCGCGCCCGTGCCCTGACCTTATTTGACCAATTGAATACTTTCTTCGACGAGTTGGAAAGATCAGGCCGTAAAGTTATGGTGGTGGTCGTACCAGAGCACGGTGCTGCGCTGGTAGGCGATAAAATGCAGATGTCAGGCCTGCGCGATATCCCAAGCCCAAGTATTACTCATATTCCTGTTGGAATTAAGCTTATCGGCATGAAAGCACCACAACCTGCCAAATCGGTTGTGATCAACACACCAAGTAGCTATCTGGCTATTTCTGAGTTGGTGTCACGCATGGTCGATGGCAAGGTATTTACAGCCAGTAATGTCGATTGGCAAACCCTGACACAAGGGTTGCCGGAAACCGCCGTTGTTTCAGAGAATGACAATGCCGTTGTGATGCAATATCAAGGTAAACCCTATATTCGCCTGAATGGTGGAGATTGGGTGCCATACCCGCAATAAATATCAGTACATATTATTGCTGAATGGTTTGGTTAAGGGTGCAGGTTGGTTTGCCTTTACAGGCAGAGTTTCAGGGAGGGCGATCCCGAATACCGGGGTCACCCATAGGTCGGTATGATTGTTTGTTGTTATAAATAACCTGTCGTTATTACAGACTGGGGAGTTGATGAATTGGCATTAACTCATTCAGATGACGCTGGGCTACCAGCGTGATTAATACTTGAATGTTTTCCAAACCTTTGCTGAATCGATACGTAGGCACTATCATCCGGAGAGATACGAACCGGATGTTGGTAAATATGCCACAGATCAGCCAGCGTCATCTGGCCGGGGCGCAGTGTTATTGTGGTATTAACTGTTTTCATGCCTTTTCCCTTGAGTCGCGGCAACCATTGGCAGGTTCAATCCCTGCTCTTGTGCACAATTAATAGCAATATCATAGCCAGCATCAGCATGGCGCATCACACCTGTGGCTGGATCGTTATGCAATACTCTGGCAATGCGTTCAGCCGCGTCATCACTACCATCACAGACCACAACCATCCCCGAATGCTGAGAGAAACCCATCCCGACACCGCCACCGTGATGCAGCGATACCCAAGTTGCACCACTGGCCGTATTCAGTAAAGCATTAAGCAGTGGCCAGTCGGATACCGCATCAGAGCCATCCTGCATCGCTTCAGTTTCACGGTTAGCGCTGGCGACTGAACCGGAATCCAAATGGTCGCGACCAATGACGATTGGCGCTGACAATTCACCGCTACGTACCATTTCATTAAAGGCTAAGGCCAACCTGGCGCGCTGACCTAAACCGACCCAGCAAATACGTGCAGGTAAGCCTTGGAAACGGATGCGTTCACGCGCCATATTCAGCCAGTGATGTAAATGCTCATCATCTGGGAACAGCTCTTTAACTTTGGCATCGGTTTTGTAAATATCGTCAGCATTACCGGAGAGCGCAGCCCAGCAGAACGGGCCGATACCACGACAAAATAGTGGGCGAATGTAGGCAGGTACAAAACCCGGAAAATCAAAAGCATGGGTAACACCCATCTCTTGTGCCATTTGGCGAATTTTATTGCCGTAATTAAAGGTCGGGATACCCATGTTATGGAAGGCAAGCATTGCTTCAACATGTTCAGCCATTGATGCCTTAGCGGCATGAATCACCAATGTAGGTTCAGTTTGCGCACGCTGGCGATATTCTTTCCAAGACCAGCCTTTTGGCAAATAACCATTCAAAGGATCGTGCGCGCTGGTTTGGTCGGTCACCATGTCTGGGCGGACACCACGGTTAATAAGTTCAGGCAGGATCTCGGCAGCATTGCCGCATAACGCGATAGAAACCGCCTCACCGGCGGCAGTATATTTTTTGATACGCGCCAGTGCGTCATTTTGGCTGGTAGCCTGCTCATCAACGTAACCGGTTTTAAGACGAAAATCGATTCGGCTCTGCTGACACTCAATGTTGAGCGAGCAGGCACCGGCGAGAGTGGCTGCCAGCGGTTGTGCACCACCCATACCACCCAACCCAGCAGTCAGTAGCCAACGTCCTTTCAAGCTGCCACCAAAGTGCTGACGACCTGCTTCGACGAAGGTTTCATAGGTACCCTGTACAATGCCTTGGCTGCCGATATAGATCCAACTGCCCTCTGTCATCTGGCCGTACATGGCCAACCCTTTGGCGTCTAACTCGTTAAAATGTTCCCAGTTAGCCCAACGAGGTACCAGATTTGAGTTGCCTATCAATACTCTGGGGGCATTATTATGAGTTTTGAATACACCAACAGGTTTGCCAGACTGAATTAGTAAGGTTTCGTCATCGTTCAGATGAGTAAGGTTTTCAATAATCTGGTCATAGCATTCCCAGTTGCGTGCAGCGCGACCAATGCCGCCTGAATTTGTAAGACAAAAGTTGAACTAAATAATTATGCCGCTGCAAGATTTGACTCCGCAACTTCGGACGCGCCTGAACAAGATGGAACGCGCCGTGGGCTGGTTTGTGTTCATCGCCGCCGCGCTGCTGCTGTTCGGCTTCGGTTATTACATCTACCACACGGCGGAGCACAAGGGATGGTTCAAGACCAAGGCGCAATTTGTCACCTATGTGCAAAGCTCGGCGGGATTGAAAGTGGGCGACCCGATTTTCATGATGGGCTTTCAAGTCGGCAACATCACGCTGGTGCATCCGCTTCAGCCGGGTGACAAATACAATGTCGAAGTGCGATTTGAAATTGTGGATCCCTATTTCCGTTATATCTGGTCGAAGGGTTCGTTTGTGAAAGTGAATGGCGGCTTTCTCGGCCAGAGCCAGCTTGAGATCACGCGCGGCACCAGCGGCGGCTACGCGCTTGCGGTCACGCAGCCGATTTTCCACAAGACCATTGATGAGTTGAAGCAGGTCATCGTCACGGAGTCGAATCGCTGGCAGTTGTCACAATACGTTTTCAACTCACAGTCGAACGCGGTCTTCATCCCGTATCAGCCTTACGATGGGCTGACGCTCGCGACGCTGGACCAACTGGCGGTGCTGAACCTAGAATCCAATTCGGTTTATGCCTATGATAATACACTTCACAGCAAACATATCGTCGCGAAGTGGAATGAAGATTTGAAGCGCTATGAGTTTTACAGTTACGAAAAAAATGGGCCGATTGAATTGCCGGCGCAAGATTCCGTGCCGGTGGCCGATCGCATCGACCGCATCGTGGGACAGGTGGAAGGTGCGATTCCGGGAATTCTCGCGCTGACGAACCAGCTCACCGCCATCTTGAACAACGCCGTGGTCGCCACCTCCAACTTGAACACCACGCTCGTCTCGGCTAACTCCACCATCGCCGCCGCGCAGCCGATGCTGACGAACTTTGCGGTCATCAGCGGCGAGTTGCGCGAGCCGGGCAGTCCGTTGCTGTGGGCGCTCGGCACGAACGGCCATGCACAAATCCAAGGTGCGTTGACGAATTTGAATTCGTTGCTCGTGAACACCGACACGAACCTCGGCGCGTTGCTCATCAATCTTTCAGACATCACCGGCAGCTTGAGCGCGCAGGTGCGCGGAAATACGAACTTGGTGGGTGGAATCTACAAAACCATCGTGGACGCGGACGATATGCTGCAAGGCTTGAAGCGCCACTGGCTGCTGCGTTCAGCCTTCAAAACGAACCAGCCGCCGACGAAGACAAAGTAACTTGTCGGCGGCGGCGGCTTTGAGGTGCCCGGAGATTATTTTGCGAGGAGAAAAACCAGACCGACGAAGGCGACTAAAAATCCGAGGACAAGCGCGCCGTCAATCAGCCCGAAGTGCGCGTCGTCTTGTTTGTTGGCGGGCAGCAGAGAGATTTGGCTGACCCCGCTTTTTTCGCGAACCGTAAAACTTGTGTTTGTCATACGGGAGTCTTTTAGCAGGAGGCAGGCCAACTCTTTCCAACCCATTCGCGGTTTTGACCGAACTAAAATTCGGCTCGGTTTGATGCAATTCAGTCCAGAGATGTGACACGCGCGGTGAAAACCCGTCGGCAACAAGCCTTGACCCCGGTGATTGATGCTGTTTGGCTGTGCGCGGTTGTCCAAAAAATAATTACACCCATGAAAAAAAATCTGCTCGCACTCATCTTTGTCACCGCTGTTTCCACCGCCCAGGCCGGATGGCTGGATAAACTCGGGCTGACCCCGTCCACGACCAATGCCACCGCCAGTCCGACGGTGACTTCGGCGGCGGTCTCCGCGCTTTCCGACACGCAGGTGGTCGGCGGTTTGAAAGACGCGCTCGGCAACGGCCTGCAAAAAGCTATCGCCAGCCTCGGCCATGACGGCGGGTTTTTGACGAACGCCAGCGTGAAAATCCCGCTGCCGGAAAAATTGCAGATGGTGGAAAAGGCGTTACGCGCCGTGAAGCAGGAAAAACTCGCGGATGAATTTGTCGGCACGATGAATCACGCGGCGGAACTCGCCGTGCCGGCCGCCGCAACGGTTTTTGGCGATGCGATGAAACAGATGTCCATCGCGGACGCAAAATCCGTTCTCACCGGCCCGAAAGATTCCGCCACGCAATTCTTCCGCCGCACCACACAGACAAATCTTTACGAGAAGTTTTATCCCCTCGTGCAGTCAGCTACGGCCAAGGCGGGCGTGACGAGCAGCTACAAAAAAATGATGTCGGCAGCCGGCGGCAGCAGCATGTTGAGTGGCAAAATCGGCGGGCTGGCGAAAAACTATCTCGGCGATGATGCGTTGGATGTGGATGCGTATGTGACGCACAAGACGCTGGATGGACTTTTCAAAATGGTCGCCGACGAGGAGCAGAGCATCCGTGAAAATCCCGTGTCCCGCACGACGGATTTGATGAAGCAGGTTTTCGGCGCGGTCAGTAAATAAATCCCAGAGATTTTTATAGTCGGATTGTCAGGTCGCCGCGCTTCCCCTCACCCTCCGCCTTCGCTGCGCTACGGCGCGACAAGTTGGGGAGAGGGGACAGCCGCTGGACATTTCCGGTTCTACGAAATCTTTCTACCAGCTTCCGCGTCCGTTTCTACGAAAAGCTGGGAGCGTTTCTCCCGCGCCCATCGGATGGGAGCGGGCCGGGGTGAGGGTTTGTTGAAACTAAAATCCTTCTTACTCCTGCCCCAACTTGCGCCGCAGTTTGCCGACCAGCTTGTCGGCCATGCGCTCGAAGGGCAGCAGCGGGCGACCGTGCAGCTTGATCTCGTCAATCGTCGCCAGTGCCATGCCGAAGTCGTAATCGTCCAGCGCGCGATTGCGTTTCACTCGGCGCACCCAGCGCGTCAGGTCGGTGACTTGCTCAATGTCGCCAGCAATGCCGGGACGGAAGGAGATGTTCCATTCATCGCGACGGATGAAACCGTCGCGCTCATTTTTTCTCTCCAGCCACGGATCGCAGAGGAGGATGGAAATGGATTTTTTCCCCGCTGTGCCGAGCCGGTAGAACACGATGCGCGCGGGTGTGTCCGAAAAAATATCGTAAGCAATCTCCAATGCGTCTTCGTCCGGCGGCGTGAACTTGGTTTGAAAGCGCACGAACAAATCATCCGGATCGGTGGCACTGCGCTCGAGGCACAGGTTCTCGGCGAAAATCCACAGCGACTCGGCGGGCAGGCCGGCCTTGGTGAGATGTTCCGACCACGCAGCCAGCGCGGCGCTCAAAGACGGACGGGTGACAGTTGGTTTGTTCATCGGGTTACCTTGATTGGCGCATATTACTGCCGGTTTTTCCGATACCAATCAACAAAAAGCGGAATTCCTTTTTCGGCCTTCACCTGCGGATTGTAGCCGAGCTTCGCCCGCGCTTTGGAAATGTCCGCGAACGTGATGGGCACATCGCCGGGCTGCAACGGCTGCCGGTCAATCACCGCCGGCTTGCCCAGCGCCTGCTCGATGAGCGCGATGAGTTCGGAAAGTTTCACCGTCTGCGATTCGCCGAGGTTGAAGATGTCGAAGCCGAATTCCTTTTTCGTGCAGGCGATGACGCCCTCGACGATGTCCGAGATGTGCGTGTGATCGCGCGCCGTTGAGCCATCGCCGAAAACGGGGATGGGCTTGCCCGCATCAATCAGCTTGGTGAATTTGTGGATGGCGAGGTCGGGACGCTGGCGCGGGCCATAGACGGTGAAGAAGCGGAGCATCGCCACGTCGAAGCCATAGACGTGATGGTAAGTGTGGCCGAGCGCCTCGCACGCGAGCTTGCTGGCGGCGTAGGGCGAGATGGCGGAGAAGATCGGGTCACTCTCGCTGAACGGCACCTTGGCATTCACGCCATAGACGGACGACGACGACGCGATGGTGAGTTTCTTCACGCC
>JBEEMY010000111.1:0-6854 GCA_041192415.1 Verrucomicrobiota bacterium
GGACAACGCGGTCTGCGACACGGGACACCAGTTCACCATGCGTTTGCCGCGATAGATGAGGCCCTTCTTGTAAAGCTCGACGAACACTTTCTGCACGCAGCGGGAATAATCCTCGTCCATCGTGAAGCGTTCGCGCGTCCAATCGCACGAGCAACCGAGCTTCTTGAGCTGGTTGATGATGATGTCGCCGTGCTTTTCCTTCCACACCCAGACGCGCTTGAGAAATTCCTCGCGGCCGAGATCGTGCCGGGATTTTTTCTCTTCCTTCTTGAGCTGCTTTTCCACCATCACCTGCGTGGCGATGCCGGCGTGGTCGGTGCCGGGCAGCCAGAGAACTTCCTTGCCGTCCATGCGCGCCTTGCGACTGAGAATGTCCTGAATGGTGTTATTCAAGACGTGGCCCATGTGGAGCATGCCGGTGACGTTCGGCGGCGGGATGACGATGGAATACGCGGGCTTGGCAGACTTCGGATCGGCGGTAAAGCAACCCTGCTTCAGCCAGAAGTCATACCATTTGTCCTCGACAGACTGCGGTTCGTAGGCTTTTGGAATTTCGGTCATGGTTTAGATAGCCACAGAGGCACAGAGAACACAGAGAGGGAAACTATAAATCTTTTCTCTGTGCGCTCTGTGTCTCTGTGGCAAAAATTATTTCTTCAACAACGCGAATTCCATTGAGTCCACCAGCGCCTGCAATGAGGCTTCGATGATGTTTTCGCTCACGCCGACGGTGCCCCATTCGCGCTGGCCGTCGCTGGATTCGATGAGCACGCGCGTCTTCGCAGCGGTTCCAGCGATGCCGTCGAGGATGCGCACCTTGTAATCCGTGAGCGTGATTTTTTTCAGCTTCGGAAACGATTTCGCCAGCGCGGCCCGCAACGCGGAGTCGAGCGCATTCACCGGGCCGTCGCCCTTCGCAACTTCGTCGTGAACTTTTTTGCCGACGCGCACACGCACCGTCGCTTCGCAGACAGATTGCTTCGCATCGCGGCGCATCGAGACGTGATATTTCTCCACCGTAAACATCAGCGCCGGATTATGATCGAGGATGCCACGGATGATGAGCGCCATCGAAGCTTCGGCGGCTTCAAACTCAAAGCCTTCGTGTTCGCGCTGTTTGATGGTGTCGAGAATCTGGCGCAACTCCGGCGTGTCGTTCGTGATCTTGAAGCCAAGCTCCTGCGCCTTGATGACGATGTTGCTGCGACCAGAAAGATCGCTGATGAGAATGTTGCGCTCATTTCCCACGAGTTCGGGATTGATGTGCTCGTAGCTCGACGCAAGTTTTTGCACCGCGTTGACGTGCGCGCCGCCCTTGTGTGCGAAGGCGGAGGAACCCACCCACGGCAGACGCGGATTGTGGCGCAGGTTCGCCACTTCATCCACGAACATGGAAAGTTCTTTCAGCTTCGCCAGCGACTTCGCTGGGACGCAGGTTTTTTTCTGCTTGAGCGCAACGCAGGGGATGACGCTCGTGAGATTGCAATTCCCCGTGCGTTCGCCGTAGCCGTTGATGGTGCCTTGCACATGAACTGCGCCCGCGTCCAATGACGCTAACGCATTCGCGACACCGAGGCCGATGTCGTCGTGCGTGTGAATGCCAACTTTACAATTCAATTTGCCGATGGCGATCTTGGTGATGGCCGCGATTTCCGATGGCAGACAACCGCCATTCGTATCGCATAGCACCACGAAATCCGCGCCCGCTTTTTCCGCCGCGCGCCAAGTGTCGAGCGAGTATTCGGGATCCAATTTGTAGCCGTCGAAACCATGCTCGGCGTCGTAGATGACGAATTTGCCGTGGTCTTTTAAATGCCGCACGGTGTCGCCGATCATCGCGAGATTTTCCTCCGGCGTGCAGCGCAGGACTTCCTTCACATGGAGCATGCTCGTCTTGCCGTAGATGGTCACGACGGGCGTGCCGGCCTCGATGAGCAGACGCACCTGGTCGTCCGATTCAACGGGCGTGTTCTTTTTGCGCGTCGAGCCAAAGGCCGCAAGCTTCGCGTTCTGAAATTTTTTCTTCTTCGCCTGCGCGAAAAATTCGATGTCCTTGGGATTAGAACCCGGCCAGCCGCCTTCAATGTAATGGACCCCAAAAGCATCCAGCTTCTCGGCAATTCGCAACTTGTCGGCGACCGAGAAGTTGATGCCTTCGCCCTGCGAACCGTCGCGCAGGGTCGTGTCATAGATTTCGACTTGGGGTTTCATAAATTTCCGCAAAAAGCGGACGTGCAGTGTTGCTGAATTTTGGTTTCAGGGCAAACCGGAAAAGTTTTTGGGCGGCAAGTGAACATCAAACTCCACTTCGGGGCATAGAAAAATGGAATGGGGTTGCTGCATTTCCGCCTTGGTCAGCAATCCCATTTTTTCATAGAGGCTGAAATAGAGATGCTCCGCCACGCCGCGCGTGAATTCCATTTCCTGGTGCCAGACCTGATAAGTGCCGAGTCGACCATCCAGCCGCCGATAAAATCCCTGCACGGGATGCGTGAGCAGCAGCTTCATCTCATCCATGGACGCAAAGCCATCCAAAACGGAAACCGGTTCACCCGTGTCGCGGATTTTTATTTCACCCCGGCACCATTCCGAATCGAAGTTGTAGGAATACTTTTCGTAACATCCGGCGGTGGAATCAAACCGGCAGTCCACGGTGTAGTTTGAATGATGCCAGGGAATCTTCCAAAGCGCGCGCGGCAGGTGAACCAGTCGTGAACCCAAATTGGTTCCGAAAAACCAGACGGCCGGTTGCCGCGTGGTTTTTTCGATGACGTAGGCGCGGTGATTGGTCTGGTAGAAACAAAATTTGATTCCGGGCGCGAGCCGGGGAAATCGAAAATCCACATCGAGGAAGGCGACGGCGCTGAAAAAAGCTTTCTCACCGCTTTGAGTTTGGAAGCGCGCGACTTCAAATTCATTCGTCGGAATTAATTTTGCCAGCCGCTCCGGGGCGACGGCGTAAGTGATCAGCGCGAAATGCCGGAGCGTCGTCCGCGCATCCAGCCGTCCGGCGGGCGAACGCCGCAAGCGCTCATTGAGCAGCGCGCGATGATTGATTTCGGGGTTCATGCAACGTTTCTCTGCCGAAAGGTTTAGCAGCTTCGCGCACTGAAACCGATTGCATTTTTTGACGGCGCGCAGTTAGATTCCTGCATGGAAGAATTCGCCACTGTGCAATGCCCGTTCTGCGGCCAGTCGTTTGACGTGGGCGTGGACACAACGATTGCCGACCAGCGTTTCACCACCGACTGCGAGGTTTGTTGCCGTCCGTTTGAGGTGACGGTGGAGTGTGCGGATGGCGAAATCCAGAATTGCTCCGTGGCCTCGTAAGCCGAGGACACTGCCTTCGATTGCGACAGCGGAAACCAAAAACGTCGCATCAGCCGACCCGCAAAGTTTAGCCCGCCACTGAATTCCTTCAGAAATCCAAGGCAATTCATCAAACGGACACTTTGCCGGAATTGCTGGCGGCGAGTTGCATCGTTGGCACTGGCATTGCTAAAGTCCGGCAGGTGGAATCACCGATTTGAATTTGAAAACGATTTTTAAAACTCTGGCCGCAGTGGCGTTCGTCCAAGCGGCGGTTGCCACGCCCATCACCGGCGGCATTGGCTTTGACGGGACAGTGCAACTCGATTCCACCACGGTCGGGGCGGCCACCAAAGCCATCGGCTGGAGCGGTGCGACGGTCAATACGGCTTCCGGATCCTTCGCGCCGCTGGGTAATAGCAGCGCCCTCACGCTCACGCCGACGTGGCTGTTCAATGCCGGGCCGGTGCAAAATTTCTGGTCGGTGGGCGGATTTAATTTCAACCTTTCTACCTCCGCGATTTTTTCCCAAGACGCCGCCTGCCTCAATGTATTTCTCGCTGGTAACGTTTCGGGCAACGGCTATGAAAACACGGCGTTCACCGGCACGTTTCAAATTAATCAGCAGCCGGTGAATGGCGTGACGAAGTTCTCCCAAAATTATTCCTTCAACGGCGTGCCTGACGGTGGCTCGACGATTCTCCTGCTCGGCGCGGCCATGTCCGGCCTCGTGCTGATCCGGCGCAAGCTGAACGCGTGACTCTTGGAGCGCTGGCGTCCCGCCGGCGAGCTGCCAGCGCTTCCGGCAAACTCCCCGCAATAAAATTTACTGCGATGCCGCCCCGTTTTTGACACGCTGGCGCGTTGTCTGATTTGCCGAAACCATGAACACCGCCGTCCTCCTCGCCGCCGTCAGCGCGTTGCTCGCGCTAGTGACGGCGTTTTTCGTTCTGTGGCAACGGCGGCGCACGGCGGCACATTTTTCATTTGCCGGCGGCCTCATTCTGCTCGCGCTCGAAAGTGTAGCGCACGGTTTTTCCCTCAAGGCCACGAACACGGTGGACTTTGCCTTCTGGCAAAAATGGCGACTCATCGCCACCGCCTGCCTGCCGTCCGTGTGGCTGGTGTTCAGCCTGTCGTATGGGCGTGGCAACTTCCGCGAATTCTGGGACCGCTGGAAACTGGTTGTCCTCGCCTTCCTGCTCTCGGCTCCGGTGCTTGGATTGTTCGGCGAATTGTTCAACGGCATCGCCAGTGAAACCCCTTCCGGCTTGTGGATTTTTGGCCTGTCAAAAATCGGCAACGCGCTGAATTTAATTTTCCTCATCGGCGTGGTTTTAATCCTGATGAATCTGGAACGCACCTTCCGCGCTGCCGTGGGCACGATGCGCTGGCGGATCAAATTCATGGTTCTCGGCCTCGGTGTTCTGTTCATCGTGCGCGCCTACACCAGCACGCAGGCACTGCTCTTTCACACCGTGGATCCGACGCTGCAAACGCTCGATTGCGGCGCGCTGCTCGTGGCGTGTCTGCTGATCTTTCGTTCACTCATGCGCGAAGGCCATTTTGAAATCAGCGTCTATCCCTCGCACTCCGTCCTGCAAAATTCTTTGACGGTTTTGCTCGCGGGAATTTACCTCGTCATCATCGGCCTCTTCGCCAAATTCGTCACCTGGCTCAAGCCTGCCGACACTGGCAGCACGTTTCCGCTCACGGCATTTTTGGTTCTGTGCGCGCTCGTCGCCTTGACCATCGTGCTGCTTTCCGACCGCGTGAAGGTGCAGATCAGCCGCTTCGTCAGCCGCCATTTTCAACGCCCGATGTTCGACTACCGCACCGTCTGGCGCAAATTCACCGAGGCCACCGCCTCCTGCGTGAACCAGACTGAACTCTGCCAAGCCTCGGTGAAATCCGTCACCGACATCTTCCAAACCCTCTCAGTGAGCATCTGGCTCGTGGATGACAAAAAAGAACAACTCCTGTTTGCCGCCTCCACCTTTCTCTCCGAAACCAAGGCGATGGAACTCGTCCCGCCCAAAGGCGAACTCGCCGCCGCCATCAGCCATCTCCAAAAAAATCACGAGCCGGTGGACATTGATGCCGCGAAAGAAAATTGGGCCGAAGCCCTGCGCCGCTGCCATCCCGAGGAATTCCACAAAGGCGGCGACCGCGTCTGCGTGCCGATGGTCGTGGGCGATGAAATTTTGGGCGTGATGATTCTTGGCGACCGCGTGGGCGGCGCGGCGTTCACCTGGCAGGATTTTGATTTGCTCAAATGCATCGGCGACCAGATTGCCGCCGGATTGCTCAACACGCGCCTCTCGCAAAAGCTTGTGCAGGCGAAAGAACTCGAAGCCTTCCAGACCATGTCCGCCTTCTTCGTGCACGACATGAAGAACACCGCGAACACGCTCAACCTGATGCTCCAAAATCTCCCCGTGCATTTTGACAACCCGGAATTTCGCGCCGATGCCTTGCGCGGCGTGGGCAAAACTGTCGGGCGCATCAATCATCTCATTGGTCGCCTCGGTTCCATCCGCCATGAATTGCAGATCAAGCCGGTGGAAGCGGATTTGAATCACGTCATCGCCAAGGCGCTCGAAGGCTGGGAAGAAGTCGCCGGCCTCAACCTGAAAAAAGATTTGGCCGCGCTGCCGAAATTTCTGTTCGACCCCGAACAATTTTTGAAAGTCGCCACGAATTTAATTTTCAACGCGCGCGAAGCCGTCACCGCCACCGGTCAGGTGCAAATTTCCACCAGCCAGAAAAACGGCCACGCCATCTTCACCGTCACCGACGATGGCTGCGGGATGAGCCGCGAATTTCTGGACCGCCAGTTGTTCCGCGCCTTTCAGACCACCAAGAAGAACGGGCTCGGCATCGGGATGTTCCAGAGTAAGATGATCGTGGAGGCGCACAAGGGCCGCATGGAAGTGGAGAGCGAACCCGGCAAAGGCACGACGTTCCGAGTGATTTTACCGCTGAAAATTAAATGAATCCCAAACTGTTGATTGTTGATGACGACGAGGAAATCCGCACCCAGATGAAGTGGGCGCTGGCGAAGGATTACGACGTGGCCCTCGCGGAAAATCGCACCGCCGCCGTGGAGACCTTCCGCACCGCCCAACCGATGGTGGTGCTGCTCGACCTCGGCCTGCCGCCGCATCCGAACACCGCCGAGGAAGGGCTGGCGACGTTGTCGGAATTGCTCACCATCAATCCGCTCGTGAAGGTGGTCATTGTTTCCGGCCAAGGCGAAAAGGAAAACGCCCTCCGCGCCATCGGTGCGGGCGCGTATGATTTTCTCACGAAGCCGGTGGAGATGGAGGAATTGAAATTTCTCCTGAAGCGCAGCTTTCACACGGCGCAGTTGGAAAAAGAATTTGTCGAGATGCAGCGGCTCGTGCGCCCGGATGCGTTCGAGGGTGTGTTGGGCGAAAGCACAGCGATGCGCGCCATCTTCGACACCATCCGCAAAGTCGCCACGAGCGATGCGCCGGTTTTGATTTTGGGCGAGAGCGGCACGGGCAAGGAAATGGCCGCGA
>JBEEMY010000112.1:0-6853 GCA_041192415.1 Verrucomicrobiota bacterium
TTCGAGACGCTCACCGATATGTCCGTGGAAAAACTTTACGCGCTCAAAGGTGAAATTGTTGCACGCGGAGTCAAAGCCATCACCGGACTCGCGATGCCGGTATTTGCGAAACGGCGTTTTCAACATGGCGCCGTTCCCGTCGAACGCCTCCGCCAACAAACCTCCGGCGAGGAATCCGAATACCGGAAGCAATTTCTCGCGCTCTACAATTAACTGCGGAAGTCATTTGGCGCTGGTGAGGCGAGAAGTTTAGCTTGGTTTTGATTCACCGCCAGTGTCCCCAAAAACTGTCAAAGCTCTGGCCTTCACGGACGAGGCGCAGCCCTTGCTCGTCATGCCAGCAAACGGCCGCGTGGCCGTGCGAAAATCTGGTCTCCCACGGAATGTGATACGCGCCAGCATCGAGCCACAGCAGATGATCGCCCGCCTTCAACGAACGCGGCAGCGGAATGCGCGCAAGCTGGTCGAACGCCATGCACGTCGGGCCACAGACGGCGGTGAGAACTTCCGCGCCGCCGCGTTCGGGCAAAGGAATCAGTGCGTGTTGTTCCCAAAGCGAATGAAGCGCGTTCATCGTGCGGCCGCCATCGCAGATGAGCTGGCGCAAACCGCGCCGTTCTTTTACGTCGAGAATTTTTACCACGAGCACGCCGCTACCCGCGCTGACGAAGCGTCCGTTCTCCAACCAGATTTCGCGCAGGCCGGGGAATAATTTTGCCAACTGCCGCAGCTTCTCCGCGAACGCCCACAGACCAAACTCGCCGCCATAAACTTTGCCACCGCGCGTCAGCACCTGGCGCACGGGAACACCGCCGCCGATGTCCAGATGCAGCGGGGAAAATTTCGCCGCGTGGCAAACTTCTGCGACCTCGGCGATGGCGCGCTCGTAGATTTGCGCGGAAGGAATGTTGGTGCGTAGATGAAAATGGATCGTCTCGATGCGAGCTTTGGCACGCAGAAGTTTTTTCAACGCAGTGATGGCTTCGTCCGGTGTGAAGCCAAACTGCGTGGGATACTGCGGCTGCTCCGGGTCAAATTCTTCGCTCGTCAAAATACGGACGCCGCAACGCCAGTTTGATTTCTTGGCGAGCGGCAGCAGCGCGGCGAGTTCGGCAGGGGAATCAAAGTTGATGGAGAGATTGTTTAGCGCTTGGAATTTTGGGAGCCACGAATGTTTGGCCGGACCGTTGACCAAAATATTTTCCGGAGCGAAGCCTTCCATCAGCGCGGCGCGCAGTTCAAATTCACTGACGACTTCTATGCCGCGTCCTTGCTCGCGCCACCAGCGGAGCAGGGGGGCAACGGGTTGGGTTTTGCACGAGAGCCAATGACGGAAGGCTATTTTAGATTTCGGATTTTGGATTGCCGATTGAAAACCTGCGCCGGTGAACGCGGTGTCCAGTTCGGAAATTCTTTCCGCGATTGGCAGTGCCGAACAAACGTAGAGCGGTGTGGACGCAGAAAGCGAAAGCGCCTCGCGAACGAGGCGCTTCCAGAATTGAATCGTTTCCGGCGAATGACCGAAGTCCAACGCGTCCGTTTTTTTCGGCGCGGCGTTCACATCCCCATGATCTGATAACCGCCGTCCACGTAAAGCACCTGGCCAGTGATGCTCGCCGCGCCGTCGCTGGCAAGGAACGCGCCGGTCTGGCCAAGTTCTTCGGTCGTGCAACTGCGCTTGAGCGGGGCGTGAGCCTCGTAATGTTTCATCATTTCGCTGAAACCGGAAATGCCGCGCGCGGCGAGCGTTTGCACCGGGCCGGCGCTGATGCAGTTCACTCGAATTTTCTTCGGACCCAAATCATACGCGAGGTAACGCGTGCTGGCTTCGAGCGCGGCTTTGGCCACGCCCATGACGTTGTAGTGCGGCACGACTTTTTCCGCGCCGTAGTAGCTCATCGCCACGATGCTGCCGCCATCGGTCATCAACGGAGCCGCACCGCGCGCGAGCGCGACGAGCGAATACGCGCTGACATCGTGCGCCACGCGGAAGGCTTCGCGGGTGGTGTTCACGAATTCGCCTTCGAGCGCTTCCTTCGGCGCGTAGGCGACGGAGTGGAGGAGCAGATTCAGCTTGCCGAATTTTTCGCCGACGGTTTTGAAGACGGTTGCGATGTCTTCGTCCTTGGTGACATCGCACGGCATGAGTAACGTGTCCGAGCCGAAGGTGGACGTGAGTTCGGTGACGTTTTCCTTGAGGCGTTCGCCCTGATAGGTGAACGCGAGCTTCGCACCTTCCTTGGCCCACGCCTGCGCGATGGCCCAAGCGATGGAGCGTTTGTTGGCGACGCCGAAGACGATTCCAGTTTTTCCTTCAAGTAGTGGCATAAAATAGTTTGGTTGAACGACGGCAAGGTTAAAACTTTTTTACCCTGACGTGCAAAGAAAATTCACGCAACGGTCAAAACGAACGGCGGCTTGGAACTGGTGGTGGGTCTGGTCGCGCAGCGGTCACTTTATGGTGTGAAGACTTTTTGGCACGCGAAAGATTCCGTCGCCTGACACTGCACTCGGCGACGGGTTTTTCGCAGCGCGAAAAACACCACCGTGGTTGCTTGCCGTCCAGCCTCGACTCGCAGGCGCGAAAAAATTAACCTGCGCGCATGGACATTAATCAACTCGCCGACGGCCTCATCCAGTATCTGATGCTGGTGGCGCTGCTGACGTTTCACGAATACGGCCACGCGTGGACGGCGATGAAATGCGGCGATGACACCGCCAAATCCCTCGGGCGCGTCTCACTGAATCCGCTTGTCCACATTGACCCGATTGGCACAGTGCTGCTGCCGTTGGTAATGATTTTTGTGCCGGGCGCCGGAAGATTCATGGTTGGCTGGGCGAAGCCTGTGCCGGTGAATCCAAACAATCTCCGCAATAAAAACTTCGATGACATTCTCGTGACGATGGCCGGGCCGGCGGTGAATTTGATTCTTGGCTTTGCGCTCGTGGGACTGGCGAAGGTGGGTTTGCTCATGCACTCGGAACCGATGGCATTACTCTGCTGGCAGACGGCGGCGTTGAGTCTGCTGCTTTGTTTTTTTAACCTGATTCCGATTCCGCCGCTGGACGGCTCCCATGTCATGCGGGTGGTGACCGGGATGACGTGGGAAGCCTACATGAGGTTTGCCCAATTTGGTTTCATCGGGGTGATTTTAGTTTTGCAAATCCCGCAGGTGCGCGATGCGGTTACGTTTCTGACGTATGGCACGCGCGGTATTTTTGCGTGGGTGTTTCAGGTGCAATGAAGTTTGCCTTTCACAAAAAGCTCGCCTCACCACTTTGAATTTCAGAACTTGCCGCGCGTGAAACCAACCGAGCCAGCCGCGAAAAATCCCCCCGCCGAAGCTGAAATCAAACTCCCGCTCGCGGGCTTCACCGGCACGCCGGAGGAGAAGGACCGGCAGTGGTTCGAGCAGTGCTATCGCGGCGATTCGCAACGGCAACTCACCGTGCGCGCCGTGCTGATGGGCGGATTTCTGGGGATGTTCATGGCGGTTTCCAACCTCTACACCACGCTAAAAATCGGCTGGAGCTTTGGCGTGTCCATCACGGCGTGCGTCATTTCGTTCGTGGTCTGGAACACCATCTGCAAACTGCTCGGTGGAAAAATTTCGCGGATGAGCATCCTCGAAAATAATTGCATGCAGTCCACCGCTACCGCCGCCGGTTCCTCCACCGGCGCGACGATGGGCACGGCGTTCGGCGCGCTGCTGCTCATCACTGGCGTCCAGCAACCGTGGCCGGTGGCGGCAGGATTCGCATTTTTTACCGCGCTGCTCGGCGTGTTTCTCGCCATTCCAATGAAGCGGCAGATGATCAACCACGAGCAGTTGCGTTTTCCTTCCGGCATCGCCACGGCGGAAACGCTGCGAAGCATTTACTCGAAGACCGGCGAGTCGTTGAAGCAGGCGCGCGCGCTGCTCATCGCCCTCGGCGCGGGCGCGCTCATCGGCGTGCTGCACACTTACGCCACTTTGGTGGAGCAGTTGAAATTAAAAAATCGCCTGCCGCACTGGCTGGAATGGCTTTCTGGAAAATTATATTTGCCGGATACCTGGGATTTTGTGGGGCGGCTGAATCCGCTCGCTCGCGGGCAAATGTCCGGGCTCGCGTTCGAGCCAAGCGTGATGCTTATCGGCGCGGGCATGATCACCGGGTTGCGCGTGTCGCTCTCGATGTTTGCGGGGTCGGTGCTGCTGTATTACGTCGTCGCGCCGCAATTGCTCGCACTGGATGCGGCGAACGCCGGTCTCGCGGGCTGGCTGCCATCGTTCAAGGTAAGTCCCGAAGGCGATTTTAATCCCGCGCGCTGGGCGTTGTGGGGCGGCACGTCGCTGATGGTGTTCGCCAGCCTCACGCAAGTCGCGTTGAATTGGCGGACCGTTGCGCGCTCGTTCATGATTTTCAAAAAAGAAGAACGCAACGCGGTGGACTCCGCAGCGGCGGCCGTCGAAGTGCCGAACTCGTGGTTGTTCATCGGCCTCATTCCCATCACGATTGGAACGGTCATTGTGCAATACCTGGCTTTTCACATCGCCGTCGGGTTGGGGCTGATCTCCGTCGCATTGTCGTTTGTGTTGTGCCTCGTGTGTTGCCGCGTCACCGGCGACACAGATCAAGGTCCGGTCGGTGCGATGGGCAAGGTCACACAACTTCTCTACGCCGTCCTGCCGGGCGCATCCGGTGTCATCACCACGAACCTCATGGCTGCCGGCACTACGGCGGCGGCGGCAAACGCCTCGGCGGATTTGCTCACCGATTTGAAAAGCGGCTATCTGCTCGGCGCGAATCCGCGCCGCCAATTCCTCGCCCAATTTTATGGCGTGTTCTTCGGCGTGCTCGCCATCGTGCCCGCGTGGTATCTCATGGTGCCGAATAAAGCAGCGCTCGAAGCGTTCCATCCGCCCGCGACGAATATGTGGAAAGCCACCGCCGATTTGCTCACACAAGGCATCAACCATCTGCCGCACACCGCGCTCATCGCCATCGTCATCGGCGCGCTGGTGGGAATGATTTTACCCGTGCTGGAATTTCTTTGGCCGAAAGCAAAACCGTATCTGCCCTCGGCAATGGGCTTAGGCCTTGCGTGGGTGATTCCATTTCAAAATGCGCTATCGTTCCTCATCGGCGCGCTCATCGTGACCGGCTGGCAAAAGTTGAGTAAAAAAAATTCGGACGCGTTTTCGATTCCAATCGCCTCCGGTCTTGTCGCTGGCGAATCTCTGGTGGCGGCCTTCATCGCCATCGGCTGCACGCTGGTGGGCTTTTTGGCGCTGCGGTGAAAGGGTGGCTTGAACAGTTTTTAGTTTGCTGGGTTGCTACCTTATCGGGGGCAGTTTGTCCGCACCACAAAAACATTCTCGCCAAGCCGCGCGTTTCTGTTATTTTGCCCGCCTTTATTGATTATGTTCACGGGAACCTACACTGCAATTGTCACGCCGTTCCGCGGCGGCGAACTGGATGAGGCCGCACTCGAACGCCTCGTTAAATTTCAAATCAAGGGCGGCGTGGACGGCATCGTGCCCGTCGGCACCACCGGCGAATCGCCCACGGTGGATTACGCCGAGCACATCAAAATCATTTCACTGTCCGTGAAATTTGCCGGCGGCAAAATCAAAGTGCTCGCCGGCACGGGCGGCAATTCCACCAAGGAAGCCATCTATCTCACGCAAGAAGCCGAGAAGGCTGGCGCGGACGGCTCACTGCAAGTTGCGCCGTATTACAACAAGCCCACGCAGGAAGGTTTGTTCCAGCATTTCAAAGCCATTGCCAAAGCGACGACGTTGCCCATCGTGCTTTACAGTATTCCCGGTCGCTGCGGTATTGAGATTGCCGTGGACACCGTGAAACGTCTCGCGCACGACTGCAAAAACATCGTCGGCATCAAGGAAGCCGGTGGCACTTGCGACCGCGTGTCGCAACTCCGCGCCGCGCTCGGTCCGAAATTTGAAATCCTCTCCGGCGACGATTCGCTCACGCTGCCCTTCATGTCCGTCGGCGCGAACGGTGTCATCAGCGTCGCGTCCAACGTAATTCCGAAGGAAGTTTCGCAGATGGTGAATTACTTTGCGCGCGGCGACGCGAAAAAGGCGTATCAGTTGCACGCGAAATTTTATCCGCTGTTCAAAGACTTGTTCATCGAGTCGAACCCCACGCCCGTGAAGGCTGCGCTCGCCATGATGAAAATGATCAACGAAGAATACCGCCTGCCGCTCGTGCAGATGTCGCCCAAGAACTGGGAAGTCCTCCGCACCACGCTCAAGCGGTGCGATGTGTTGGAATAATTTGTTGCCACAGAGTCACAGAGTTCACCGAGAATGTTTTGGCTTTGCTTTTGAATCCTCTGTGCCCTCTGTGTCTCTGTGGCTGATATAATATGACCAAAGTCATCATCACCGGTTCCAAAGGCCGCATGGGCCAGGCGCTCATCGCGTGCGCGAAGAATTTTTCCACCCTCGAAGTGGTCGGCACAGTTAACTCTGGCGACGACTTGGGCGCGGCCATTGCCAAATGCGACTGCGTGATTGATTTTAGTTTCCACACCGCCACCGCCGGATTTGTGGAAGTCTGCGCGCAACACAATAAGGCCATCGTCATCGGCACGACCGGATTTTCCGCAGAGGAAAAAGCTAAAATCGAAAAGCTAAAATCGAAAATTCCCATCGTGTTGGCGACGAATTACTCCACCGGCGTCAACACGCTTTTCTGGCTTACGCGCAAGGCGGCGGAAATCCTCGGCCCAGACTTCGACCTCGAAGTCGTCGAGATGCACCATCGTTTGAAGAAAGATGCGCCCAGCGGCACGGCGACGACCTTGCTGGAAATTCTCGGCGATGTCCGCAAGCTGCAACTC
>JBEEMY010000113.1:0-6786 GCA_041192415.1 Verrucomicrobiota bacterium
CGACGTCATCGGTGCGACCGGCGATGAACCGATCGCGCTGGATCATTCCGTCACGTCGTTGCGCCTCGCGCTGATGCAGCATTTTGACATTGGCAAGCCGCCGCAGGAATTGCTCGCGGCGGTTGCCAAACACGCTCCGGCCAGCGAACTCGCGCCGTTGCTCGCGGCGGACAAGGCTGATGATTTGAAGAAATGGCTCTATGGTCGTGACGTGCTGGATGTGTTGCAATTCGCGACGGGAAAAATTTCCTTCACCGAACTGCTGCCGTTGCTGCGGAAACTTGCGCCGCGCCTGTATTCCATTTCCTCCTCGCCCAAGGCGCATCCCGGCGAAGTGCATCTGACCGTCGGCGCGGTGCGTTACGATTTGCACGGACGCAAGCGCGGCGGTGTGGCTTCCACGTTCCTCGCCGATCGCGCGGATAAATCCGGCGCAGTGAAAGTGTTCGTGCAGACTTCGCACGGTTTCCGTCCGCCAACGAACGGCGAAACGCCGATGATCATGGTCGGCCCCGGCACGGGCATCGCGCCGTTCCGCGCGTTTTTGGAAGAGCGCGCTGCCGTTGGTGCGAAAGGAAAAAACTGGCTGTTCTTCGGCGACCAAAAGCGCAGCGCGGATTTTCTTTATGAGGAGCAACTGACGGCGTGGCAGAAATCCGGCTTTCTCACTCGACTGGATCTGGCGTTCTCCCGCGACCAGGTGGAAAAAATTTACGTCCAGACGCGGATGCTCGAAAGCGCCGCCGAGTTGTGGAAATGGTTGGAAGAGGGAGCGCATTTCTATGTCTGCGGCGATGCGAGTCGCATGGCAAAAGATGTGGATGCTGCGCTGCACACCGTCATCGAAAAGGTCGGCGGCAAAAGCGCCGAGGAAGCGAAAGCCTACGTCGCCAATCTGAAATCGGACAAACGCTATCAACGGGACGTTTATTAAAATGAATTCCACTTTGCCCGAACCGCTCGCCACCGCTCCGTTCACACCGGAGCAGAAGGAATATCTTTCCGGCCTCTTCGCCGGCGCGGCGGCGCGTGGAAAATCGTTTGCGGATGTCGAACCGTCGCCCGCTGACCGCGAAGATTTGATCGCCGAGGAACGCATCAAGCGCGAGTTGCATCCGCTCGACGCCTACGGGCAACTGGTTGAGAACGCCATCGGCAACAAAGCGCCGGACAAGGAAGATTTATTCCGCTTCAAATGGCACGGATTGTTTTTTCTGACGCCGGTGAAGGATGCGTTCATGTCGCGGCTGCGGATTCCCGGCGGCGTTTTGCGGTCGTATCAACTGCGCGAGTTGTCCCGCATCGCGACGGAACTCACGAGCGGTTACGTCCAAATCACCACGCGCGCCAATCTCCAGATGCGCCTCATCCAGCCGAAAGATTGCCCAGAATTTCTCCGTCGCATCCAGGCTATCGGCCTACACACGCGCGGCACAGGCGGCGATAACATCCGCAATCTCACGATGAATCCCACGGCGGGCATTGACCCCGTCGAGCTGATTGACACGCAGCCGTTCGTCCACGACCTCGCGCAAATCATCATCAACGACCGCGCGTTTTACGATCTGCCGCGCAAGTTCAACATCGCCTACGACGGCGGCGGTTTGATCGGTTCCGTCGAGGACACGAACGACATCGGCGTGAAGGCGGTGAAAGTCGGCGAAGAAATTTTCTTCCGCATCGCACTCGGTGGCGCGACGGGCCACAAAGCATTTGCGAATGACCTCGGCGTCATCGTCCCGCCGACGGAGATCAACAAAGTCGTCGCCGCCATCGTCCGCGTCTTCATCGAAAAAGGTTGTCGCACGAACCGCAAAAAAGCGCGGCTCAAGCATCTGCTCGAAACGATGTCGCTCGACGATTATCTCAAACTCGTTGAGAAAAAACTCGACACTACGCTGCGGCGTGCGCCGTATGATTTGGTGCAGATGCGGTGGTCGTCGCAGGAGCTGGCCCATTCGCACGTCGGCGATTTTCCGCAGAAGCAGCGCGGCTTGAACTACGTCGGCGCGGCGTGTCCCGTCGGCCATCTCACGCCGAAGCAGATGTTGCGGCTCGCGGAACTCGCCGAGCTTTACGGCAGCGGCGAAGTGCGGCTGACGGTTTGGGAAAATTTTATTATTCCGAACGTTTCCGACGCGTTTGTGCCGACCTTGAAACGAGCGCTGGAAAAACTTGGGCTGCCAGTGAAGCAGTCGAATCTTGCCAGCGGCGTCATCGCTTGCACGGGAAATGCCTACTGCAAATTTGCGCAGGCAAACACCAAAGGCCATGCGCTGGCATTGATCAAACATCTCGAAAAAAAGCTCGAACTCGATCAACCCGTGAACATCCACGTCACCGGCTGTCCGAATTCCTGCGCGCAACATTACATGGGCGACATCGGTTTGCTCGGCACGAAAGTTCGCGGCGAAGATGGCTACCATGTTTTCATCGGCGGCGGCTTTGGAAAAAACCAATCGGTTGGCCGCCAGATTTTTTCCGGCATCACCGCGACAGAAATTTCCACGACGATTGAAAAAATGTTGCGGATGTATCTGAAACATCGTGCTGGCAGCGAATCGTTCCTGCAATTCTCCACACGCCACGATTTGAACGCGCTGCAAACTTTCTTCGCGAACGAACCCGATGCCTGACACCACCGCGCAACAAATTCGCTCCGTCTGTCCGTATTGCGGCGTCGGTTGCGGCATTGTCATGCAGGTGGAAAATGGCCGCGTCGCCAAAGTCATCGGCGACAAAAATCATTCCGCGAATTTTGGCCGCTTGTGCAGCAAAGGTTTTTCTTGCGCCGAACCGTTGACCGCACCAGACCGGCTCGCGTCTGCATTCCTTCGCAATTCCCGCACGGAAAAACTTCAGCCGCTACCGATGGACGATGCCATCGCGCAAACCGCTGCACGTCTCAAAAAAATCATCGCCGAGCACGGGCCGGATGCCGTGGCGCTTTACGTTTCCGGTCAGCTTTCGATGGAGTCGCAGTATCTCGCGGGCAAGCTGGCCAAAGGTTTTATCGGCACGAACAACATTGATTCCAACTCGCGCCTTTGCATGGCGAGCGCGGCGAGCGGCTACAAGCTGTCGCTCGGCGCGGATGGCCCGCCCGGTTCGTATCAGGACATTGACCGGCTGGATTGCGCGTTCATCATCGGCTCCAACATGGCCGAGTGTCATCCGATTTTATTTCTGCGCCTGCTCGACCGGAAAAAATCTTCTGGCGCAAAAATCATCGTGGTTGACCCACGCCGCACGCCGACGGCGGACAAGGCAGATTTGTTTTTGCAGATCAAACCGGGAACAGACCTAGCACTGCTCAACGGAATTTTGCACCTGCTCGAACAGAACGGACGCGTGGATGAAAAATTTATTTCTGCTCACACCGAGGGCTGGGAAGAACTCAAAACATTGTTGCCGGAGTATTCGCCGGAGCACGTCGCGCATCTGACGGGTTTGCGTGAAGATGATATTCGCCTTGCGGCACAATGGATTGGTGAATCGCCGGAGTTCACGACGTTCTGGACGATGGGCTTGAACCAAAGCACGCACGGCACCTGGCAGACAAATGCAATCTGTAATCTGCATCTCGCCACGGGAAAAATTTGTCGCCCCGGCAGCGGACCGTTCTCGCTTACCGGCCAGCCGAACGCGATGGGCGGACGCGAGGTCGGCTACTTGAGCCACACGTTGCCCGGCCAGCGCGCGATTGCCGATGCGGATGACCGCGCTGCCGTGGAAAAAATTTGGAATGTGCTGCCCGGAACAATTCAGCCGAAGCCTGGCCTCGCGGCCGTGGAGATGTTTCAGAAAATTGAAAGCGGTGAGGTGAAGGCGGTTTGGATCATCGGCACGAATCCGATTGCCTCGATGCCGAACCGGGCGCGGGTCATCGCTGCGTTGCAGAAGGCGGAACTCGTCATTGTGCAGGACGCGTTTCATCCGACTGAAACCACGAAGTATGCGGACATTTTGCTGCCCGGCGCGTTGTGGGCCGAGGCCGAGGGCACGATGGTGAATTCCGAACGCAACGTCACGCTGATGCCGCGTGCCGTGGCTCCGCCGGGTGAGGCGATGGCGGATTGGAAAATAATTTCGCTCGTAGCCCAACGCATGGGCTTCACAGAAAATTTTAATTACGCCAGCGCGAGCGAGGTGTTTGATGAAATCCGCCTGACGTGGAATCCAAAATCCGGCTACGACCTGCGTGGGATGAGTTTTGAAACATTGCGCGAGCAGCCGCGCCAATGGCCGTTCGCGCCGGGCGCAGAACGCGGCGAAGTAATGCGGTATTTGCCCGGAGCGCGGAGCCTGGCTCCGCAAGAAGATGGCGGCGAACTCGCGGAGCCAGACTCCGCGCTCCGTTTTCCCACCAAGTCGAGCCGTGCACAATTTTTCGCGCGCCCATTTCTACCGCCCGCTGAACAGCCCGATGCGGAATTTCCGTTCGTTCTCACCAATGGCCGTTTGGAGCATCAGTGGCACACGCTCACGAAGACTGGCAAGGTCGCCTCGCTGAACAAGCTGAATCCAGAGGCCTTTTTGCAAATCCATCCCGCCGACGCGGAGCAGCTTGAAGTGCATCAGGGCTGCCTCGTGCGCGTGGATTCGCGGCGCGGCTTCGCGATTTATCCGGCACAGGTCACCACGCGCGTGCGCCCCGGCGAATGTTTCGCGCCGATCCACTGGAACGATCTGTTCGGTGAAAACCTGTGCGTGAACGCCACGACGACGGAGGCGCGCGATGAAATTTCGTTGCAGCCGGAATTCAAGTTCAGCGCGGTGGCGTTGACAAAGGTTTCAGCAGGGCTGCTGGAAAATTTTTCCTCCGAGCAGAAAAATTATCTGTTGCGGTATCTGGCGCAGGTGTCACCGCGCGGTCAGGTCGTGCCGGAGAATGCGCCGTTTACGCTGGCGCAACGGCAGTTCATTGGACAGCTGCTTGCGTCGGGCGCGACTGGAGTTTAATTTTGGCCACATGAAAGTTCGCAACCTCTTCATCTCGCCCGGCCACAATTTTTTTGGCCGCCACGAGCAGCCGCCGGGAAATCATCCGACGCTTGAGGTCGCGGAAATCGAGTGTGTGGCTGGACGCGGGATCAAGGGCGACCGTTTTTTTGACTTCAAGGAGAACTATAAGGGACAGGCCACTTTCTTTTCGCAGGAAGTTTTTCTGGCTCTGTGCGCGGAGTTGAAAGTGTCCGGCAAATCCCCCGGCGAATCCCGCCGCAACATCGTGGTTGAAGGCGCGGACTTAAATTCGCTGGTGGGAAAAGAGTTTGAGATTCAGGGCATAAAATTTCGCGGCATGGCGGAATGTTCACCGTGTCATTGGATGGACGCGGCGTTCGCGACGGGCGCGGAACATTTCCTGCAACGGCGCGGCGGGCTGCGGGCGCAAATCCTCACCGACGGCAAACTGCGCGTGGACGCATGAGCTTTAGCGCGGTCATTCTCGCGGGCGGCAAATCTTTGCGCATGGGTTGCGACAAGGCGTTCCTAGAAATCAGCGGGCGGGCGTTGCTGGCGAGGCAAATTGGCATTGTCCGGGATGCGGGCGCCGTTGAAGTTTTTATTTCCGGCCGAGCGGAAACAGATTACTCCAGATTTGGCTGCCAAGTTCTGATGGATCAATTTCCTAGGTGTGGCCCATTGGCTGGCATCGAGCGCGCTTTGGCAACTGGCGCTTCACCGTTACTGCTGGTGCTGGCCGTGGACTTGCCGCGTCTGACCGCCGATTTTTTGCGTGAACTCGCGGCAAAGGCCAGTCAAGGTTACGGCATCATTCCCCGAATTGCCGGGCAAGTAGAACCGCTGGCAGCATTTTATCCACGCACCGCGCACTCGCTGGCGGTGGAGCATTTGCAGACCGGCAAATTGGCGGCGCGGGAATTTGCCGCCGCGAGTGTAGCCGCCAAATTGGCGGTGTTCGCTGATTTCCCAGCGGCGACGACAGAGCTATTTCAGAATTGCAACGTCCCTGCGGACCTACCAATGACGTGCAATCCCGTCTGATGTGGAACGGATGGCCCATTCGCAACGTGACGAATCCGCTTGCCCGCCGCGTCTATTCGTGAGAAATAAATGTCCCGGTTGGAAGGGTGGCTGAGTGGTTAAAGGCATCTGACTCGAAATCAGAAGTAGTCGTAAGGCTACCGGGGGTTCGAATCCCTCCCCTTCCGCCAACGGGTTTTGGTTGCTGGTTTCGACTTACATTCTTCGTATTTCTCCCTGATTGATGGTTCTGGTGCTTGGCTTAATTGCACCTCGGCTTCCAATGGATTGAAGCTACCAATCGTATTCCACCTCGGCGGAGGAGGTTGCCGCTTACTGTCGCGCTTAAGTTTTTGCCCAGTTGGCCGAATAAGATTGCGGGATGATGCCCGCTTGTGAACCAACTGAATTGAATACCGTCCCGAACGAACGTCCACCGGACGCGGTGAAGCCGCGCGGGGCGGAACCGGAACTGTTTTGGCAAAACCGCGAACTGACGGCGTTCCATCGCATCTCGGAAGTGATGTTGTCCGGCGAGTCCGAGCAGTCGGTGTTTGATACGATTGCGCGCGAGACGAGCGGCCTGACAGATTTTCCGATGGTCTCCATCGAGCTGTGTGACTTCGCGCGAGCGGTGATGATTTATCGCGGCGCACATGGAATGCCACTGCAAGAAATGCCCGCGCCGTTCGAGGTGCCGATGGATGTGACGCTCTCCGGCCAAGTGGCGCACACGGGTGAAATTCTCATCGAACAAACTGTCTCCGAGCGGCGCGAATACGCCGCGCCCATCCTGCG
>JBEEMY010000114.1:0-6723 GCA_041192415.1 Verrucomicrobiota bacterium
ACGGCGTTGGAGTCATTAGCCGTCGTGCGCGCATTGCGGAGGGCGTTGGTAAGCTGCGCGTAGGTCGTCGTGCCGACAAATTCCGTGAGGCTCGACCCCAGCCCGACGCCAGTGGTGAAAGAGACCGTGATGTTGATGGTGGCGGCATTGGTCACGGCCATCTGGATATAGGACGCGGCGTAATTGAAAGCCGACTGGATCTGCGCCGAGTTCGGCGAACTGGTCACGGTTGAATCGTAAGTCACGTTGAAGGTCAACGCCTGTGTGGGCCTTGCCAGCAAGACGACGAACAGAAAAAACGCGCTCAAAAAAACAAATCGGCGGAATAAAGATTTCATAAACGGCAGCCGGAAGATGGCCGCAAAGCCCGCGCTTGTCCAGTTTGCCAGAACATTACCGCCGGACTTTGCGCTTTGAACTCGCAGCCTTGCCGCGTATAAATTTGCGCGTGCCGCAATCTGAAACCAACGCCATCAACGCCGCCACGCGACTGTGTGCGGTGTTCGGCTCGCCCATCCGGCACTCAGCCTCGCCCGCGATGCACAACGCCGCATTCGCCGCGCTTGGCCTGAACTGGCGCTACGTCGCGTTTGAAGTGGATCCAAAAAATCTTCATGCCGCCATCGCCGGCGCGCGGGCGATGAACTTTGCTGGCATCAATCTGACCGTGCCGCACAAGCTGCTGGCGGTGGATATGGTGGACAGACTGGATGCCTCGGCGAAGAAATGGGGCGCGGTGAACACGATTCTTTTCAACGAGCGCGGCGCAACGGGCTACAACACGGATGCCGATGCCATCATAACCTCGCTGCGGGAGGATTTGAAAGTGGAAGTGCGCGGCGCGAAAGTTTTGCTGCTCGGCGCGGGCGGTGCGGGACGCACGGCGGCACTGCGGCTCGCGGCGGAAAAAGTGGCGGAACTCTATCTCGTCAACCGCACGGTGAGCAAGGCTTTGGAAATCGGCAGTGAAATCAAAAAACAATTTCCCTCTGTGGCGGTTTCCGTGGGCTATCCCAAAGCCCGGGTGGATTTGGTTTTGAACGCGACTTCGCTCGGCTTGCAGGCGGGCGATGCTTCACCGTTAGACACCAAACAATTTTCGCTGAAACAAACCCGCGCCGTGTATGACATGATTTACCGCCCGGCACAAACGGCGTTGCTCGCCGCCGCCAAAAAATCCGGCTGCAAAACGGCGAACGGTTTGGGGATGTTGCTGCATCAAGGCGCAAAGGCATTTGAAATCTGGACAGGCAAGCCCGCGCCGCTGGCGGTGATGCGTCGGGCACTGGAAGAAAACATTTACGGGAACGTTTCCAAATGAGCGCGCTCTGCGAAAATATATTAGACGCCCGCAACTGGGCAGCCGTGCCGTTTCATTTTTGGTCGCTCGTTTTTTTTGCGTTCGGCTCCATCGTTGGAAGTTTCCTGAACGTCTGCATCTATCGGATGCCGCTGGACTTGAGCGTGGTGAACCCGCCGTCGCATTGTCCCAAATGCAAATACTCCATTCCGTTCTACCTGAACATCCCGCTCGTGACGTGGCTCTGGTTGCGCGGGCGTTGCAAAAATTGCAGTGCCCCAATCTCCTCGCGTTACTTCATCGTGGAACTGTTCACGGGGCTGATGTTCCTGGCGTGCTGGCTGCAATTTGGCCACGCCACGCCGTGGCACGCACTGGTGTATTCTATTTTTCTCGCGGGACTCATCACGGCGACGTTCATTGATTTCGAACACTTCATCATCCCGGATGAAATCACGCTCGGCGGCGCGGTCGTGGGTTTCATCGTCTCAATGATTGTGCCGTCGTTGCATCAAGGCGCGCGCACTTGGAGCGAAGGCGCGGTGTTGAGCTTGGCCGGTATCGCGGCGGGCGCCGGCATCGTCTATGCGGTGCTGCGGCTGGGGAAATTATTGTTCGGGCGCGAGAAAATAAAATTACCGGCGAACTCGAAAATTATTTTCGGTGAAACGGCGCTCCATCTGCCGGACAAAGAAATTCCCTACGAAGAAATTTTTTACCGCCAGTCCGACACCATCGTGCTGACCGCGCGCACCGCCGAGTTGGTGGATCGCGGCTACCGTGACGTGGTGGTGAAAGTTTCGCCCGGCGCGGTGAAGATTGGCGCGGAGCAAATGCTGCCTGATGCCGTGCCGCACCTGGAGGCCGAGTGCGCCGAGGTCACGCTGCCGCGCGAAGCGATGGGCCTGGGTGACGTGAAATTCATGGCGGGCATCGGCGCGTTTATCGGCTGGAAAGGCGCGGTGTTTTCGCTGCTGGCGAGTTCGGTCATCGGCGCGGCGGTGGGCACGGTTTTGATTTTGTCGCAACGGCGCGACTGGTCTTCGCGGATGCCTTACGGGCCTTACATCGCGCTGGCGGCGGTCATCTGGCTGTTCGGCGGCGAGAAAATTTGGAGCGCATTTTTTCATTAAGGATTGGCTGGCGGCGTGAGCCATCGGGCGGCACATCGCAGAATTATTTTATTCCCACCCGCCGCCGGACGAAATAACTTCGCGGAATGTTTCCGTTGCTGAAACAACTGCCGTCGCTCTGGCGCACGGGTTTTGGTCTGGTGTTTCCAGAGGTCTGCCAGCTTTGCAAAGTAGAACGCGCCAAGGCCAGCGACGGCCTCGTGTGTCCGCAATGCTGGACGCAGGTGCGCTTCATCCGCGCGCCGTTCTGCGACCGCTGCGGCCTGCCGTTCGCGGGCGACCTCACGACCCAGTTCGTCTGCACGAACTGTCACGAGTTGGATTTGCATTTCACTTCCGCGCGTTCGGCGGTGGTGGCCAAGACCGCAGTGCTGGAGGCGATCCATCGTTTCAAATACTCCCGCGCGCTATGGTTTGAACCTTTCCTTGCGGATCTTTTACTGCGCGAGGCCGTGCCGGTTTTGCGCGCTGGAAACTGGGACGGTATCATTCCCGTGCCGTTGCATCCGTTGAAGCAACGCGAGCGGGAATTCAACCAGGCGGAGTTGCTCGCGCGGCATCTGGGCGCGGCGCTGAACGTGCCGGTAGAAACCAACATTCTCCAACGCATCTCGCCCACGCTCACGCAGACCAAGCTCACGCGCGAGCAGCGGGCGCAGAATATGGGCGGCGCGTTTGCGGTGCGTGAAGGCGTGCGACTGGCTGGGCGAAAATTGATTTTGCTCGACGATGTTTTTACCACGGGCGCGACGACGAATGCTTGCGCGAAGCCTTTGCGCGCAGCGGGCGCAGCCGAAGTCTGTGTCTGGACGGTTGCACGCGGGCTGTGAATTTATTAACATCGTCAGCAATGGATACCACTTCGTTTAAGAAGACAATTGAAGGCGTCGTTCAAGTTGAACCGGCCCTGACGCCGCCGACGCTCGCGTCCGCGCAACCGGCGTTCGCCAAGAAGCCCAAGCTCGGTTCAGGCAAAACAAAGACCAAGAAGCGCGACATTCCCGAAGGCCTCTGGACGAAATGCCCGTCATGCGACGCGATGATCTTCGACAAAGAACTCGACGAAAATCTCCAAGTCTGCCCGAAGTGCGCGCATCATTTTCCCATCGCTTCCCGCGAACGCATCCATTCGCTCGTCGAGACCTGCACGTTTGAGGAAATGGACGCGCAGATGGTCAGCGTGGACGTGCTGAAATTTGCCAGCTACAAGAGCAAGCTCGATCGCGACAAGAAAGCGACGATGCTCAAGGATGCCGTCGTCACCGGCATCGGCAAAATCGGCACGCACACCGTCGCGCTCGGCGTGATGGATTTCCGTTTCATGGGCGGCTCAATGGGCGCAGTTGTGGGCGAAAAACTCACGCGGCTCATCGAACGCGGCACGGAAGGGCATTGGCCAGTCATCATCATTTCCACCAGCGGCGGCGCGCGGATGCAGGAAGGCGTTTTCAGTTTGATGCAGATGGCGAAAACTTCCGCCGCGCTCGCCTACCACGCACAACGGCGTTTGCCTTACATCAGCTACCTCACGAACAATAGTTACGGCGGCGTGATGGCGAGCTATGCGGCGCTGGGCGATTTGAACGTGGCCGAGCCGGGCGCGATGATTGGTTTTGCCGGCCCGCGCGTCATCAAAGACACCACGCACGCCGATTTGCCGCCGGGATTTCAAACGGCGGAATTTCTGCTGGAGCATGGTTTGATTGATACCATTATTCCGCGCAAAGAAGCGAAGGAACAACTCGTCCGCTTGCTGGATTATTTCGCCGCCGGAAAAAATAGCGGGAAATAATTCTGCGTCCCCTGCCCCGTTTCAAAACTGAAAATGGGTCTTCTATTTCATTCATGCCAACCGCTGCGCGCATGAAAATGCGGCAGCGCGGCGCAGGAAATTTTATTGCAGCCTACGCGCTGAAAATTTAACCTATGCACGTCCGGCAAAGGAGCCGGTCAAAACCCAAAACAAAAACCTAGATGAAACAACCTTTGACGGGCGCGGAACTGAACGAACTGGTGGCAGGCTTGAACAAACTGTCACGCAACCTCTGGTGGTGCTGGAACCAGGAGGCGCAGGATTTATTTTACAAACTGTCGCCGCGTGGCTGGCAGAATATGTTTCACAACCCCGTGGCCGTGTTGCGCGAGGTTTCGGAATACGAATTGCGCGTCCACTTGCAGGAACCCGGCTTTGCCGACAATGTGCGCGCAGTGCTCAAAGAATTTGCCGCTTATCTCGAAGACAAAAGCACTTGGTGCCATAAGCATGCGGCCAAACTGCACAAGAATCCCGTCGCGTATTTCTCCGCCGAGTTTGGTTTTCACGAATCGCTGCCGATCTCGGCGGGCGGTCTCGGCATTCTCGCCGGTGACCACGCGAAATCCGCGAGCGACCTCGGCCTCGGTTTCGTCGGCGTGGGCTTGTTCTATCGTGAAGGCTATTTCCAACAGGCGATTGACTCGAATAACTGGCAGACGGAATTCTACAACCCGGTTCATCCCGAGAACATTCCGCTTGAACCCTTGCTGAAGGCTGACGGCACGCGACTGATCGGCAGCGTCGAAATCGGCATGAACACCGTGGACTTCCAAGTCTGGCGCGTGAACGTCGGGCGCGTCCCCGTTTATCTGCTCGATACGAACCTGCCACAGAACGAACAACATTTCCGCGACTTGACCACGCGCGTCTATGGCGGCGACAGCACCACGCGCATCATGCAGGAAATTTTGCTGGGCGTCGGCGGTGTTCGCCTGCTCCGCACGCTGGGCATCGAGCCGTCCACGTTCCACATGAACGAGGGCCACGCGGCGTTCCTCACGCTGGAACTCATGCGCGAAAAAATTGCCACCGGCAAAACTTTTGCCGAGGCGCAGGCGCTCACCAAACCGGAATGTCTTTTCACCACGCACACGCCGGTCGAAGCCGGTCACGACCGTTTCCGCCCCGACTTGATGAGCTATGCGATGCAGCGTTATCTCTCGCTGCTGCCGATGAAGTTTGAAGAAATTCTTGCGCTCGGCCGCGTGAAGACCGATGACGCAACCGAAACGTTCTGCATGACCGTCCTCGCGCTGAAACTTTCCCGCGCCGCGAACGGCGTTAGTGAATTGCACGGCCAGATCAGCCGCGAGATGTGGCAGCATCTTTATAATGTGCCCGTGGAAAAAGTTCCCATCGGCCACATCACGAACGGCATTCACCTGCTCGGCTGGATGAAAGGTTCTGTCCGCCAGTTCTGGCGCAAGAAACTTACCGACAACTCGAATGGCGAGGCGAAATTTTTCCGCGAGAAATTTGGCTCCGACTGGGCCTCGGCCATCAACCATTCCGACTTCTGGGAAAAGATGACCAATCCGGAATTTGTTTCCGACGAGGAACTCTGGGCGCTGCGCTACAAGCTGCGCCGCGAGCTGATTGAATTCGCCCGCCGCAAACTGCTCATCCAAAACCAGCGGCTGACGCAGGGCGATTACATCCGCTTCGATCACCTGTTGAATCCTGACGCGCTCACCATCGGCTTCGCGCGCCGCTTCGCCACTTACAAACGCGCGCCGCTGATTTTTCAGCAGTTCGACAACATCGTGAAGCTCGTCCGCGACCAGAAGCGCCCCGTGCAATTCATCTTCGCCGGCAAGGCTCACCCGCGCGACGAGGACGGCAAACGTTTCATCCAACAGATCATTCACCTGTCCAAGCACAGCGAACTTGCGGGCAATCTCGTGTTCATCGAGAACTACGACATCCACGTCGCGCGGCAGATGGTCGCCGGTTGCGACATCTGGTTGAACAATCCGCGCCGTCCGCTCGAAGCCTCTGGCACCAGCGGCATGAAGGCGAGCTGCCACGGCTGCCTCGGTTTCAGCATCATGGATGGTTGGTGGCGCGAAGGCTACGACGGCACGAATGGTTTTTCCATCGGCGACGACTCGCATTCGCCGGACGTCGAGGAACAGGATCGCGTGGACAGCGCGAATCTTTACAACACGCTCACCGAGCAGATTGTGCCGATGTTCTTCAACCGCGATGCGCAGGGCATCCCGCGCGAATGGATCAAGCGCATCCGCCGCAGCATGGCCACGCTCGTGCCGCAATTCACCACCGATCGCATGGTGAAGGAATACACGACGAAGTTTTACCTGACGAAGTAAGTCAGCCGATTCAAATCAAACAGCGGACGGGCAACCGTCCGCTGTTTTTTATTTGGAATTATCTCCGCAGGAGCAACTGACCGGTGAATCCAACTTCAAACCAAACCGGTCTTACTTCGCCACCGGATTGTTGGTGTCGGGGTT
>JBEEMY010000115.1:0-8684 GCA_041192415.1 Verrucomicrobiota bacterium
CATTTACAACGCGATGAACGGCGCAGCCAAGCCGGAGAAAGTCGCGGCCAAGTAAATGACTCTGCTCGCGCTCGAAACTTCCTGCGATGAAACCAGCGCCGCCGTGGTGCGCGATGGAAAGATTCTGTCCAACACCGTTTCCTCCCAGATCAAGCTGCACGCGGAATACGGCGGCGTGGTTCCCGAACTTGCCGCGCGCGAACATCTGAAAAATCTTCTCCCCGTCGCGCAGGCGGCGTTGGATGAAGCTGGAGTTTCCGCCGGACAACTGGACGCCGTCGCCGCCACACAAGGGCCGGGGCTGGCCATCGCGTTGCTCGTTGGATTCAAAGCGGCGCAAGCGGTGGCGTTTGCGCTGAACAAACCATTCATCGGCATCAACCATCACGAGGCGCATCTGTATTCGCCGTGGATCAACGTGCTGCCGACATCCTGTCGACAGCATAGTTCGGACTGCCGACTGGAAGTCGGCAGCACGTTAGCCGCCGACTTCACCAGCTTTCAACCCAACGTCTCCCTCATCGTCAGCGGCGGGCACACGATGCTCGTGCTCGTGGAATCCGAACTGAAACATCGCGTGCTCGGCGGGACGATTGACGACGCCGCCGGCGAATGTTTTGACAAGACCGGCAAGCTCATGGGTCTCGCGTATCCCGCCGGGCCGGTGATTGACAAGTTGGCCGAGCAGGGGAATCCGACTGCCTATAACTTTCCACGCCCGTTGCTGCACGACGCGAATGACGATTTTAGTTTCAGCGGCCTGAAAACTTCCGTGCGCTATTTCATCCGCGATAATCCCGCCGTTCTGGAAGACGAAAAGAAAGTGTGCGACCTTTGCGCCAGCGTGCAGGCCGCCATCGTAGAAGTGCTCGTGAAGAAAACCATCCGCGCCGCCAAGCGCGCAGGCGTGCGCTGCATCACCGCATCCGGCGGCGTGACGTGCAATTCGGGATTGCGCCGGGAACTCACGCGCGCCTGCGAACAGAATGGTTTTACCCTGCACCTTGCGGAAAAAAATCTCTGCACCGACAACGCCGCGATGATCGGGATTCTCGCCGAAAGAAAATTGCTGGCGAATGTGCCACTGCCAGCGCTGGATGAGGAAATCAAGCCGGGCTGGGTGCTGGTGTGAATTTTATCCTACCAGCGCCGCCAAGCGTTGATCCAAGGACGCTCTCATTGCCCTTGGATCAACCAATGGAGGCTTGCCAGTTTAGCTGCAAAATTTATTTCGCACCTTGATCAATCCACGCGCGCACCAGACCGATTTCCTCGGCGGTGAGCGTCTTGGCTCCGGCTTTGTTCGGCGTTGGCGGCATCCACTCGTCCTTTTCTTCCGTCGCGTGGGCGACACTCTTGACGATGAAACTATTCGCGCTGTCGCCTGCGGTCACGATTTTGCCCGCCTTGGTTCCCTTGAGAATGCCTTCGAGCGAATCCATGTGGAGCTTGGCCTTGGCGCGGTCGCCGCTGTGGCACTTGGCGCAGTTCGCGTCAAAAATCGGTTTGATGTCCTTGGCGTAGGCCAGGTCTTTTTTGTCGGAAGCGGGCGGCAACTTCGTCTCGGCGGCGGTAGCGGACAGGGCAAAGCTGAATGCCGCAGCCAAAGCCGCGAGCGTAAGTTTAGTTGAATTCATGGATAATTGGTTGGTTCGGTTGGTTCGTTCGGGAGGTAAGACGCCAGAAATCGGTAAAAGGTTCAATAAAAATTTTGACGTGCGGACGTGGCTTGCAGTCGGCGCACGACTCCGCCAACTTGGGCGCGTGAACGAAACGAATTTTTCCGATGCCGCGCTAATCTTGCTCGGCCACGGAACGACGTTGAACGACCAGTCCGCCGCGCCGGTGCTCCAGCACGCGGCGGAATTGCGCCGCCGTAAAATTTTCCGCGAGGTGCGCGCGGCGTTTTGGAAACAAGAGCCGCAGGTCAAAAACGTGCTCGCCGAAATCACTGCGCCCAGAATTTTCATCGTCCCATTTTTCATCAGCGAAGGTTACTTCAGCGCGGAAGTCATCCCCAAGGAACTGAACTTCAATTTGAGCGACGATCCGCTTTCACGCATCACGCGTCAGGCGTCACGCATCACCCACTACTGCCTGCCCGTCGGCTCGCACGACTTGATGACCACCGTGATTCTCGCCCGCGCAAAGGAAGCCATGGAAAAATTTCCATTCCCGCGCGCCCCGAAAAATGCGGACACCACATTGCTCATCGCTGGGCACGGCACGGGGCGCAACACCAATTCCCGCAAGGCCGTCGAGCGGCAGGCGGAATTAATCCGCGCGCTGAAAATTTTTGCCGGGGTCAGCGCGGCGTTCATGGAGGAGGAACCGTTTATCAAGGGCTGTCACGAAACGGTGAAAACGAAGAACATTGTCGTCGTCCCATTTTTCATCAGCGATGGCTTGCACGCGGTCGAGGACATTCCAGTCTTGCTCGGCGAGCCGGAGCGCATCGTAAAGGAACGTCTGGCTGCCGGTCAGCCAACCTGGCGCAACCCGACCGAGCGTGGTGGAAAATTAATTTGGTATGCCGCGTCCGTCGGCACCGAGCCGCTGCTGGCGGAGGTGATTTTGCAACGGTCCGTGGAAGCGGCGAAGATGGAGGGTCGAGGATAGAAGATGGCGCTGCGGCAGCTATCCTCTATCTTCCATCCTCAATTCTCGTTTGATCAAAAATTAATTATGGAAAAATTACGCATTGGCTTCTTAAGCACCGCTGGCATTGGCCGGAAGAATTGGAAAGCTATTTTGAATTCCGGCAACTGCGTCGTCGCCGCCGTGGCCAGCCGCGACGCGCAGAAAAGCCGCGAGTTTATCCGCCAATGTCAGGATGAAAATTCTTTCGACCTGATCCCTGACGCGTTGGGCAGCTACGAGGAATTGCTGGCCTCGCCGAACGTGGACGCCATCTACATCCCACTGCCCACCGGCTTGCGCAAAGAATTCGTTCTCCGCGCCGCCGCTGCCGGGAAACACATCCTTTGCGAAAAACCCTGCGCCGCCAACGCCACCGAACTGGAAGCGATGCTGGCCGCGTGCGAAAAGAATTCCGTGCAGTTTCTCGACGGCGTGATGTTCATGCACAGCCCGCGCCTGCCGAAAGTGCGCGCCGTGTTGGACGATGGCCAGAGCGTCGGACAAATCCGCCGCATCGCTTCCGCGTTTAGTTTTTATCCGGGTGAAGAATTTTTTAGCACCAACATCCGCGCCAACGGCGCGCTGGAACCGAGCGGTTGTCTTGGCGATCTGGGCTGGTATTCCATCCGCTTCTCGCTGTGGGCGCTGAACTGGCAGATGCCGGAAAGCGTGAGCGGCAAAATTCTTTCCGCGTCGGAAAATCTTCCGGGCCGCCCTTCGTCGCCTACGGAATTTTCCGCGACGTTGAATTATCCCGGCGGCGTGACGGCAGAATTTTATGCTTCGTTCCGCGCCGCGAAACAGCAATGGGCTTTCGTCAGCGGACAAAATGGCTGGCTGCGCCTGCCGGATTTTGTCCATCCGTTCAACGGCTACGAACCAAGCTTCGAGGTGAATGAAAAATTTCTCACCGTGGCCGGCGACGTGAAATGTCCGACGGGCGCGAACCCAATGGACTTTGGCCATGCCACCGCGCAAGACACGCGGATGTGGCGCAACTTCGCCAACCAGATTTTATCCGGCAAGCTAAATGATGATTGGCCGATGTGGGCGCGGAAGACGCAGCAAGTTTTGGATGCCTGCCACGAATCGGCCAAGCGCGGCGTCCCGGTGAGCTTGGTCAAATGATTGAGTGGCTGCACATCGTCTGGTGGCAGGTGGCGTTGTTGTTTGCCACCGGCCTCGTCGCCGGTTTCGTGGACACCATCGCGGGCGGCGGCGGACTGCTCACGCTGCCGATGCTGTTGAGCATCTGTGGCGACCCGCAACTTGCACTCGGCACGAATAAATTGCAGTCCACCTTTGGCTCAACCAGCGCCACGCTTCATTTTGCGCGCGCCGGGGCAGTGAGCTTGCGGGATTGTTCGCGTGCCTGCCTGCTGGCGTTTCTCGGCGCGCTCATCGGGTCGTTGGCCGTGCAGCAATTCGATCCGCAGTGGTTGAAGAAAATCATTCCGATGCTGCTGTTCGCCGTCGCGATCTTTGTCTGGCTGCGTCCGCAACTTGGAGAAAACGACATTCATCCGCGCATCTCCCGGATGAAATTTGATTTCGTCTTCGCGTTCGGCATCGGTTTCTACGATGGAATTCTTGGCCCCGGCACGGGAACTTTTCTGGCGCTGGCATTCATGTTGGGGCTGGGCTTCAACCTAGCGAAGGCTACGGCGAACACCAAGGCGCTGAACTGGGCGAGCAATGTGGCGTCGCTCCTCGTTTTTCTGCTCGCGCAAAAAATCTGGTTCGCGGCGGGCGTGACGATGGGCTGCGGCCAGTGGATCGGTGCGCGTCTGGGCAGCCGCATGGTGCTGACGCGCGGAACGAAATTTATCCGCCCGGTCTTCCTCACAATGGTGCTGCTGCTGACGTTGAAGATGATTTACGACAACTGGCTGAAGTAGGGACTTTACTTGATGGTGGGTTAAGTCGCGCTGCGACTTGACTTGACCGCGCAGCGGTCACTTTGAGGCGTGGTAGGTTTTTGGCGCACGAAAGATTCCGTCGCAGCGCGACAAACGCTACCGATTACAGGCGAGCTGCCTGTGCCACTACCTGAATTGCAGATACGCTCGGCTGCCGTCGCGGCGCAGCGAGGTGCCGGTGGTGAGAAATAATCGCCCGGCCTCAACTTGTCCGCTTGGCAGCAAATAATCCTGCACCACCTTCGCGCGGGCAGCGGCGATGGCTTCCATTTCTTCCACGCCCGCCGGGAACGTGGCGAGCAGCACGGCCTCAATCGCGTCCGGCGGCGGCACAAGTTTGGTCTGATACACCGGAGTGGAAGTTTTTTTAGCGTCGTTCGACGGGGTCGCTTGCGACAACTGGCTGACGCCCTTTTCGCCAGTGAGTTTGCGCGGCAAAACTTGCGCGGCGAACGCGGCGAGGTTGGTGTTCGCGGCCAAGAGTTCAGGCGTGATTTTTTTGTCCGCCAGTGCGGCGCTATAAAATTTCTTCACCCAACCCGCGCGGTCGCCAGGCGGGATGACGATTTGATCCACGGCATTCGTTGCCTGCTCGGACTTGGAAAGTTTCAGCCAGAGCTTCGTGCGGATCTGCTGGTCGAGCGCGGCGCGTTGCAGGCCTTCGCGGTCGCCGTCCGGGTCAACGCTGCCGGAAATTTCCAACTCCAGCGACGGACGTTCGTGCATGGCTTTCAGCAACGAGTCCAATTTCTTTTTACCATCGTCGGACAACACCGCGTAGCCGGGCGCAAAATCTTGGTAGCCCATTTCTTCGCCGCCGCCGCCAAACGCCGCGCCCAGCAAGGAGAATGGCGAGGTGGCCACTTTGAGGAGAATGTTTTCCAGCGCACCCCAGACGACTTTACTGATGCGGAATTTCGGGTCGTCCGTGCTGCCTTCGATGGGCACGTCCAAAACAATTTTCCCCTCGCGGTCTTTTAAGATGGCGATGGCGAGGCGCACGGGCAGCTTGGTGGCGTCAGGGCTTTCAACTTTTTCGCCGAACGTGAAACGGTCCAGCGTGATGACATTTTTCGATGACAGATTTTTCCCGACGAGGTCGTAGGCGAGATCGAGATTCAATTTCCCCTGCGCGATGCGGTAGCCAGTGAACTTGGCCGCATACGGACTGGCGGGCGTGAGGTCCATGTCCTTCAGCGAAATCTTGATGGTGTTCGTCTGCGCGCCGTTGAGCGGATTGATGAGGCCGGTGATGGTGACGGGGCCGACGCCGTCCACCATCGCGCGCAGGTTCACATCGGCGTGCTGCAACTGCTCCGTGGAAATTCCGGCGACGTAGCCGTTCATTTCCTTGATTGCCAAGTTCACGTCCGGCGAAAGCGAACGGTCGGTGAAACTGACCACCGCATTGGAAATGGCAATCGCCCCAATGGAAATTTGCGGCAGCGGCGCATTCGTAACCGGCGCAGTTGTGGCGGTGGCGACTTTGACTTCGTTCGTCGCGGGCGCATTCGTCATGCGGAGCGCGTTGAAAAGATTGATGGATTTGTTCGTCTCAATGACGAGCCGGGCGTAGGCGTTGTCCACGTCAATCTCCTTGATGACGACGGTCTGCGGATTCAAATTCGCATCAATGCCCACGAAGCGCAGCGAATCCCACTTCAACAAATCTTCCGCGAGGTCGCCATCCACGGTTTTGAAATCATTGAGGTTCACGTCGCCGCGAAACGTGACTTGCGGCAACGCGCCGGACGGTGTCGCGAGATTGATTTTCCCGTGCAGGCCAAGCTTGCTGCCGAGAATGTAGAGGTTCAGCTTCGGTTCGAGATACGGATCGAGCGTGCCAAAATCAAGCTGGTCGAGATCGAGTTGCAATTCAGCCGTCGGCGGCAGAAACGACGCGGTCGTGAGCGTCTTGATGGAACCATTCGTGTTCCAGCGCAGGGAAAATTCCGCCGTGAGATTCGTGCCGGGAAGGTTTGAAATGTTTTTTGCCAGCAACCGGATTTCAGTCAGGTCAAGTTTCGCGGGGCGTGAATTCACCAGGTCTTCGAGGTGCAACGCGCAGTTGGTGATGTCCACCGTGCGGAGCGTGCCGCTCCACTGATTCGTGCTTTGCAGTAGGAGCGAGACGGCATTTGTCACGGAGCGCAGCAGCCGGAGGCCACGATGGAATCCACCGACGCTTGATGGCTTTCCAAATCCACGCTCGCGCCGGTCACACCAAAGTGCGGCAGCTCGGCGAGGTTGTTGCTTTCGCCGGGCAGGCCGAGCTTGAAATCGCGCAGTGCAAACGCCGTGTCCGTTACCTGCATCACGCGGTTGGTCGCGCTCAATTCAAAGCGGTAATTCAGATGCAGGCCGATGCTGCCGTCGCGGATTTGGAAACGCACGAAGTCTTGGTAGAGCGGTGCGTATTTGTTCAGCGTAAAATGATCCAGCGTCAGTGCGCCTTGCGAGCGGATTGGGTCGAGGTAGAAAAATCCGCTCCAAGAAATGCGTTCACCCGCATCCGTCGTGCCGGTGAAGGCGTAAGGATTTTTGTTGTCGGGGTCGGTGCGAAAATCATCCAGCGAAATGTCCAGCGGGCCGATGGTGCGCTTGAACGGCTCGTGCGTGGTGAAGTCCGCAAACGCCGCCGCCACGCCGCCCAGATGCAACCGCCCGATGTGCAGCACGAGCGGTTTGGACGCGGCGGCTTTTGGCGCGGGCGCGTCGTTGGTGCTGGAAAATTTCGTGATGAGGTCGGAGAAATTAAAACTGTTGTCCCAGTTCATCTGCACCCGAACGAACGGTTTGCTCGTGCTAATTTCCTTGAACGTCCATGCTTTCGTAAACAGCGAGGAGATTTGGAAGTTCACATAGACTTCGTCCCACGAGACGAACGGCTGGCCGTCCTTGTCCTTGATGAGCAGGCCGCGAATGGTCGTGGAGAGTGCGAAGGGATTGATTTTGATTTTCTCAATCGAGACTTCGCGGTCGAGTTGTTTGGAAAGTTGTTTCACCGCCACACTGCGGACGATGGGCGGCAAAATCAGGAAACCGACGATGGTGTAAAATAGCAGCAGTCCCAAAGCCCAAAGCGCGAGTTTGCGGCGACGGGGCGGGAGAGAATTCCAGATAGGCAGCTTCATAATTTGCGGCCAGCAGGTTCGGAGGAAACGCCGTTGCCGTCAATCTTTTCAGACGCGCGGCAGAAACCCGTTTTCGTTTGGCGTTTTTCCTATTGGCGCAGGCGGCGATTTGGAGAATCATTCCGGCATTCGCATGAGAAATTTTTTGAAGCCGGTGTTCTGGCTGTTGCCGCTGCTCGCCGTGGCCGTGGCTTCTTGCTGCCCAAGTCGCGCGGAAATTATTTCCATCGTCATCGCCTCGAATGCCGCGCCGCGCGTGGAGTTTGGGGCGGAGAAATTGGCCGAGGCGCTCAAATTCGCAAAGATGCGTGCGGTGATTGTTCGTTCCGATGCACAAAAACTTTCCGCTGTGATGTCTGCCCAGATACCTGAGGAACCCGGTGGCAGAAAAATTTACGTCTCGCGTTTGCGGTCGGGGTGGGAGCGGGAGTCGTTCGTTGTGTCGCAAAGAATGGACGGCAATAATTTGGGGGTCATGGCCAATGACGATTCGGGCGTGCTGTATGGCTGCTTGGAATTGGCGAAGCGAATTCGCGCCGAAGGCAAACTGCCGGAGAATTTGAGTTTTTCCGACAAACCCGCGATGACTTTGCGCGGCACTTGCGTCGCGATGCAGAAGACTTACATCCTGCCGGGGCGCAAGGTTTATGAATATCCCTACACGCCGGAATTATTTCCGTGGTTCTACGATAAAAAATTATGGACGGAGTATTTGGATTCGCTCGTCGCGAATCGGATGAACACGCTGTATCTGTGGAATGGCCATCCGTTCGCGTCGCTCGTGAGGTTGAAAGATTATCCGTATGCGGTGGAAGTTCCCGATGACATCTTCACAAAAAATCAGGAGCAATACCGCTGGCTCGCGGGCGAATGCGATAAGCGCGGCATCTGGTTGGTTCAGATGTTTTACAACATTTTCGTCTCGAAACCGTTTGCGGAGACGAATGGAATTTCCACACAGCTTTCCGCGCCGACGCCGCTCGTCGCGGAT
>JBEEMY010000116.1:0-6687 GCA_041192415.1 Verrucomicrobiota bacterium
AACGGCTAAAATACGTCGTTTTGGGCTAAAACCGCAAAAAACCATCATTTGGCCACTCCGCCGCTGGCGGCAGGCGGTTCAGGCGGCAGGCGGGGTGGCCGCAAAGCAAAAACCCCGTTCCGAGTGGAACGGGGGGGGTTGCGTTTCAGAAAACGATGGTGGTGTTTTTCGCGCTGGGAAAAACCCGTCGCCGAGCGGAGCGTCAGGCGACGGAATCAGGCGTGAGCCAAGACGCTGCCATACCCCAAAGTGACCGCTGCGCGGTCAAGTCCGGTCGCAGCGCAACCAGACCCACCAACCGGCGGTCAGGTCTCGATGCCGTAGCCCTTGATCTTGTTGTAGAGCGTCTGGCGGCCGATGCCGAGGCGTTTGGCGGTTTCGAGTTTGTTGCCGCCGGTTTCTTTGAGCATCTGGATGATGGCGTTGCGTTCCACGCCTTCGAGCAGTGTGAACGAGGTGTCGTGGCCTTCGGTGGGAATGAACCGCACGTCGCTGATGCTCAAGTCGGTGACGTTGACGGTGGGGCCTTCGGAGAGCAGCACGGCGCGCTGGATTTCATTCTGCAACTGGCGCACGTTGCCGGGCCATTCAAAACTGGTCAGGCGTTCGATCGCCTGCGGCGTGAATCCGGTCAGCACGCGGTTGGCCTGCGCGGAGAAGCGTTTCAGGAAGGCGTTCGCGAGCGGCATGATGTCGTCGCGGCGTTCGCGCAACGGCGGGATGTGGACGGTGATCGCGCTGATGCGGTAGAACAAATCTTCGCGGAGCTTGCCGTCTTTGATGGCGTCCTCGGGCTTGCGATTGGTCGCGGCGAGCAGACGGCAGTTGGTCTGGTAATCGGTCTTGCCGCCGACGGGGCGGACTTTTTGATCCTGCAATACGCGGAGCAATTTGCTCTGCGTATCAATGGGCATCTCGCCGATTTCGTCGAGGAAAAGTGTGCCGCCTTCGGCCTGGCGGAACAGTCCTTCGCGGTCGGAGATCGCGCCGGTGAACGCGCCTTTCACGGAGCCGAACAATTCGCTCTCAATGAGTTCGCGGGGGAGCGCGGCGCAGTTAACCTTCACGATGCGGCCCTTGGCGCGCGTGCTCATGCTGTGGATCAAATCGGAAATAACTTCTTTGCCCGTGCCGCTTTCGCCGGTGATGAGAATGGGCACATCGCTGGGCGCGACGCGTTCGATGGTGCGGACGACGGCCTGCAATTGCGCGCTCTGAAACACCGGCGTGGAACCGCCGCTCATCGTGGAGAGCGCGCGGCGGAGGGAATTGTTCTCCTCCTTCTGCTGGCGGTTCTCAATGGCGCGATCAATCGTGACCTGCAACGCCTGCGTGTCGAACGGCTTGTTGATGAAATGATATGCGCCGCGTTTGGTCGCCTGCACGGCGGCTTCAAACGTCGCCTCGCCAGTCAGCACGATGACTTCCGTGTCGGGCCAATTCTTTTTGATCTGCGGCAGGAGGTCGAGGCCGTTGGCATCGGGCAGCTTAAGGTCGAGCAGGATGACATCGGGCGCATCCTCGGAGAATTTTTTCAGGAGCGTCGCGCCGCTGTCGGCGTCGGAAACGGTGAAATCGGTTTCGAGGATGGACTTGAGGAGCATCCGCAACTCGGGCTCGTCGTCAACGATGAGAATTTTACCTTTCATGATTTCAATTTATTTTCCGCAGGCTTCCACAAATTTTTCAAACAAGGCGCGATACCGCGCGTGTTTCTGCACCAACCGCTCTGGATGAAACTGCACGCTCAAATAAAACGGCAGCAATTTTTCCTTCAGCTCCATCACTTCCACGATGCCATCGCTGCTGCGCGCCGTGGCGACAAAGGGTTCGGCGGGTTCCAGCACGCCCTGATGATGCGTGCTGTTGACGCCGAGAACCAGCGTTTTACAAATTCTGGACACGAGCGAGCCGGGTGTCAACGCCGCTTCATGCACCAATTCCAACGGCTTATCCATCTGCCGATGGTTCAGTGCGCCGGCAACTTGCTGCGCGATGTCCACCACCAGCTTGCCGCCGAACGCCACCTGCATCATCTGATGCCCGCGACAAATCGCCAGCACCGGTTTGCGCTGTTTGAAAATTTCCTCGATTAAAACCAGTTCGCGCATATCGCGCGCGCCGTTGTCGGGCGTTTGCTCAACGGTCTTGAGAATTTTGCGCGGAAGTTTTTCCGCGTAGAGATCGGGATTGATGTCATCGCCACCGGTGAGCAGCACGCCGTCCGTGCGGCGGACGGCTTCGGCGAGCGCGGCGCGGTCAGTGGTGGTCGGCGCGGTGACGGGAATGCCGCCGGCTTCGAGGATGGCGTTGTTGTAACGCACCGAAAGGCTGGCGGACAAATCTTGGAATTCGATGCCGTGCTTGCTGATGCTGGGCGAAACTAAAATCAAAGGCGGTTTAGCCATGCGCCGAATGTAGAATCAAACTCGGGCATTGTCAGGGGAAAAGGTATTGGACTGGTTGTCGTAACACCTCTGCCGCCAACGCGTGCGATTCAAAAACTATTCCTTCACCCGCTTGATGCGGATCGCCATATACGGCTTGCCCGGCAGCGTGAGGCTGCGGCCATCCTTGTCGGCGTGGAAATAATTGTCCTTCTTCTTCAGTGTGAAAACGCCATCCACCGGCGTCACGGTCATGTTCCAGGTGTCGAGCACTTCGGCGGTGAACTTCATGCCATCGGCGGGCGGCATACCTTTGCCCTGCGGCGGCTTCGGCAGTTTGAATAGCCAGTTCGTCGGCGTCTGCTTGCCAAGATAGATGAGATAATACTCCGATGGCTTGCCGCCGTATTCGGGATTCTGCCATTTATCAATCGGCTCAATACCTTCGGCGGGCGCGTCGTCCAAAACTTTTTTCAAAAACGCGAGCCGCGCGGGACTTTGGCCTTTGAGCACGCCGCCCTTGGACCACCAAAGAATCTGGTCGTCGCTCTTGTAAGTTTCACCGTGACCGCAATAAGTGCCGGCGACCGTTGAATTCCAAAACAGGAAGACGAGTTCCTCCGCACTCAACTGTCCCCAGCGGTTCTCGATGTTGCCCTCGTATTTCACCTCGTCATAGACGATGGGCTTGCGATACGCGTCGCGGTAAATGCCCGCGATGTTCGGATCCTGCACCGCCGCGCCGTTTTGAATCGAAGCGTGCGTGATCCACGGGCGCGTCTGGTTGAAAAGAATTTTGCCGTTATGAATGCCAAGCAAATGATGATACGGGTCGCTGCCGGAAACCAACTGCCCGATGCGCTCCCAGTCGTTCTCGGTTTTGAATTTCATGAAATCATATTCGTTCGCCAGCGACCACCAGACGTTGCGATACGCCGCGAGCCGCGCGACGACGTATTTCAAATAACGATCATCCTCCACCGCCGTCATGCGATCAAAGCCCCACGCGCCGTCGTCGTAGGGATGCAGCAAAATGATGTCGGCTTCGATGCCAAGCTTTTGCAGGTCAAGAATCCGCTGCTCGAAGTGCTGGAAAAATTTCGGATTAAATTTTGCGAGGTCAAAATTGCGCGGCTTGCCCTCGAACGGATAAATCGTCGGCTCGTTGGTGTTCCAAGTATAGCGTTTCGGAAAGACGCACATCCGTAGTTTGTTGAACGGCGAGGCTGCGAGCGTCTTGAGCGTCTGCTCCTGCAATTCCTCCGGCTGATGCGTCCAGACGTAGCACGTCGTGCCGAGCTGCTTGTAAGGCATGCCGTCGGCGTAGGCGAAATGAAACGTATTTGCCACGCGCACCGGACCGTGATTTGGTGCGGACGATTTTGCGACGACAAACTCGCCAATTTTTGCATTCAGCTCCGGCGTGCCACTGACAGTTTCGTATTTCCACGCGCCGATTTTCTCCGGCATGAACCGCACGCGATACACGCCGTCACCATCGTAGAAACCGGGGACTTCAATCGAGTCGTAGCCTTGCGAAAACTTCGCCGCAAAGCGCACGTCGAGGAATGGATTTCCATTCGTCGGACCATTCAACGCGACTTCATAAACGCCCCATTGCTCGACGCTGTCAGCCGCGTGCAGCGGCAAAATGAGTGCCATCAAAACAACCGCAAATAATATTCCCGCCCAGCGGGGCTTTTGGGTCATTTCGTGGGTTTCGTGGTTCATAAAATTATTTCTGGAAAACAGATTTAAGATACGCCGCATTCGCGCCGTAATTTTTCTTCACGTTGTGGACTTCATTCGTATCGCGTGAACGTTCGATGACCAGCCAGCCGCGCCAATCCATTTCAGCCAGCGCCGACTTGATGTTCGGCGCGTTCACCTGCGGATCATTTTGAAGCCAGTGGGCGTCTTGGTTGGAAAAATGTATCTGGCACACGCGATCCTTGCCGAGTCGCAGCAATTCCTTGACGTAGTTGCGCTGATGCTGAATGGCGTTCGCAAGGTTGTAGTAAATCTTGATGGCTGGCGAACCAACTTCATCCAGTAACTTGATTTGCTCTTCCGCGTCCAGTTCGGATTCCACGCCGATGATCACGCCCGCTTTTTCCGCGAGCGCGCCCGCCGCCTTCAAACGCTCAATGACTTGCGCCCGCAGCTCCGGGTGCTTCAGTAAATCACTTTTTACACCCAGCGGCAGAAAGGCAATTTTCACATCCATCGCCTGCATCGTGGCGATGCAGTCTTGCACGAGGCGCAAAACATTCGTCCGCTCCGCAAACGACTGCGCGTAAAAGCCAGACATGGCAATCGAAGAAATTTTCAAGTTCAACTCCCGCGCCTGGTCGAGAAATTGTTGGCGCGTGGCGGCGTTGGTCAGCGCGCTGGCAAACGTCACCCGGTCGCCAAGCGAACCCATGTCCACCTCCACGCCGTCCGCGCCGATGTCCTTGGCGAGCTGAAACGCGCCGAGTTTTTGGCGCTTGAGAATCATCCAATCGCACACGGCGATTTGGTAGCGGGGCGAAGCGGTCAAAACCGGAGAGGAATTCACCGTATTCGTCCCATCCGTCGCGTGGGAGCACTGCGGCAAAATCAAAACCGCGAAGAGCAAAATGATTTGTGAGATGGCCTTCATCATTTACTCCTTCGTCAGCCAAACGACCGCCGCATCAGGCAATTTCAACTTGCCTCCGGCGCGCACCATTTCACCCGGCATCACCATGCCGGTTTTCGGATTCACCACGTTCACGCGAAACACGCCGGACTCTGCCGACAAATCCAGTTCGCTGCCGCCGCAAACTAAAATTTGCTTTTCCGCCTCGCGCAAAACCCAACGTCCGCCGTTGGATGCTTCCGCCCACGGCTGCATTTTGGGAATCGCGATGAGCAATTTTGCATCAGTGGTGCGTGGCAGTCGCGGCAACGAACCACCGGCGCAAACCCACGCCCAGCCAGCGGAATCAAAATCGCAGATGACCGCCTTGCCGGAAAATTTTCCGCGATACTCCGCCGCCATGCCCGCGAGGTTCACATCATTCGGACGACCACCGCGCCATTGCCGCTCGAACTGGCGCGGTGCGAGATTTTTGCCACCGAGGGGAGCGAACTCGCCCTTGTCCGTGCGCCACCAGTAGCGGAAATCAACCGCGTCCACCACCGCGCTGCGCGTGGCATCGGAGAGAATTGCATCCTGCACGTCTTTCGTTGCGGAGAGCGCGATGATTGGATGAATTGCCGATTGCCGATTGCTGATTGCCGATTTCTCCCACGCGCCAACCGTATCCAGCCAGAATTGCATGAAGTGCAACGGCCCGGTGAACTCCGCGCTGGTGAACTGGATGACGTTGACGTTATTGGTAAAATTGTCGAGGCATTGGCGGATGTAGCCTTCGTGCAGCTTGCGACGGACAGCATTCGTCACGTCGTAAAATAATTCCGCCTGAAAAATTCGTTTGTCGCCCGCGAACGGCGGTGGCTCGGGGAAGCCGGTGTGGTTGATGTTGTTGACGGAACGCCACGGGGAATCCACCCAGTGCGCGCCTGCCTCGATGATGTTGTGCTGAAAATAATTTTCGTGGAACAGAATCAGCCCACGTTCGTCGGCGATGTTGGCGAACTGCTGGAGCCGCGACCAATACCACGGATTAAATTTCGTGAGATCGTATTTACTCAAGCCTAGCCATGCCAAACCTTCACCAGAGCGGGCGAGGGGCATTTCAAAAAATGGCGGTAGCACATCACCATTGATGCGGCGGATGCGTTCGTGGTCGTCGCGGCGGCGGTCATACCAGAGGCCGTAATTGTGATCGAGCGCGGCCTTGCCGTTCTTCACGAGCGAGTCGGCAACCTCATTCAAGTCATCCGTAAATCCAGAACCGATGCGGCCCGGAACAAAGCGCGTCACGGCGAGGCCAAAGTCAGCCGCTTCTTCGGGACGGATGCTGCCGCGCCACCAAGCGACATCCGCCGTGCCGCCAATGAGAAGTTTGCCGCCAATCGTGAGCCAGCCGTTGGTAATCATCAGCTTTGTAGCAGCCGACGTGAGGAGGCTCTGACCGGATTGGGAATGTGAAGTTTGAGCCTCGTTACCTCGGCTGCTACGAATTGAAATGGCTTCGGCGCGTTTGGCGTTGCCCGGTTCGCAGGGGATCGGATTTCGCTTTGATGCAGCAGTGATGTAATCGCGAAGCAGCGGCGCAGATCCGTGCGAAGCAGCGGCAAGTTCCTGCGCTTTCTCCACGGACGGATTGCTGGATTCCTCATGCGGACGCGGCATGAGTTGCAAGCGTGC
>JBEEMY010000117.1:0-6655 GCA_041192415.1 Verrucomicrobiota bacterium
TGCGACCTGAAGCCGGGCGATTTCGTCCACACCTTCGGCGACCTGCATCTCTACGTGAATCATCTGGAACAAACGAAGCTGCAACTCTCGCGCGAGCCGCGTCCGCTGCCGCAGATGAAGCTCAATCCGGCGGTGAAGAACATCCACGATTTCCAGTTCGAGGATTTTGAGCTGGTGAACTACGACCCGCATCCGGGCATCAAAGCGCCGATCGCGGTTTAATTTTTATGAAGCCACAGAGACACAGAGAACATAGAGCGCAGAATGTTTTTTCTCTGTGCGCTCTGTGCCTCTGTGGCAACATTTAGCATGAAGCACTTCAAAGCCATCGCGGCGATGTCGCTGAACCGGGTGATCGGTGTGGGGAACCAGATTCCCTGGCATCTGCCGGAGGATTTCAAATGGTTCAAGCAGGTGACGATGGGTCACATGGTGGTGATGGGACGCAAGACCTTTGAGAGCATCGGCAAGCCGCTGCCGAACCGGAAGAATTTAATTCTTACTCGCCACCCGCAGAGCCTCATCAAGAAACATCCGGAAATCTTCGGGCAGTATCACGAGTGGCGCGGCGGGCAGCACTTGAAGCGCGCGTATCAGTTTCATTTCTCCAAGCTCGGTGAAAAGGTGGAGACGGAAATTTTCATCACCAAGACGCTGGACAAGCTCGACCCGAAGGAATTCTCCAACGACATTTTCATCTGCGGTGGCGCGCAGATTTACGAGCAGGCGTTGCCGCGCTGTTCGGATTTGTATCTGACGCTGGTGAAACGGCAGGTGGAAGGTGGCGATGCGTTTTTCCCCCCGTTTGAGAATAAGTTTGAACTGGTGGCCACGCTGCGCGATGACCCGCAGTTCAGCATTCTGCATTACCGACACAAGTCGCTGTCGAAATAGTTGTATCTCACGCAAAGGCGCGAAGCCGCAAAGTTAAAACTGCTCGCTGTTAATCTTTTCTTTGCGGCTTCGCGTCTTTGCGTGAGGAATTTTTTGAAATAAAAATACGGCGGACTGTTTCCAGTCCGCCGTTTTGAATTTTGTCCGAAGAATTAGTCGGAGACCTTGACGTCGTCGAGGGCGTCGAAGGCGTGTTGCAAAGCAACGAGGTCTTCGCCGGGCTTGAGCGAGTCGAGAATCTTCTGTTCTTCCTTGATCTGCTCGTCGGTGTAGCTGGCCGCCTTGATGGACAGACCGATGCGGCGTTCGTTCTTGTCGATTTTCACGACGCGAGCGCTGACATCCTGACCGGCTTTGAGCACGTTCTTGATTTTGTCCACGCGTTCCTCGCTGATCTGCGAGATGTGCACGAGGCCGTCGATTTCGTGTTGCAGGCCGACGAACGCACCGAAGCTCGCGAGCTTGGTGACTTTGCCGGTGACGAGGTCGCCGACTTTGTAGAGCTTCTCGATGTTCGACCACGGGTCGGTTTCGAGCTGCTTCATGCCGAGCGCGATGCGCTGGTTGGCCTTGTCCACTTCGAGCACGTTGGCTTCGATCTCGTCACCCTTCTTGAGCATTTCGCTCGGGTGATTGATCTTGCGAGTCCAGGACATATCGGAGACGTGCACCATGCCGTCAATGCCTTCTTCGAGTTCGACGAATGCACCGTAGCTGGTGAGGTTGCGGACCTTGCCTTTGACTTTCTGGCCAACGGCGTATTTCTGGTCGGCGATATCCCACGGATTGGATTCCAACTGGCGGACGCCGAGCGAAATCTTTTGTTCGTCGCGGTTGATACCGAGAACAACGGCTTCGATTTCCTGATCCTGCTTGAGGACGTCGCTCGGTTTCGCGACGCGCTTGGTCCAGGAGAGTTCGGTGACGTGGATGAGGCCTTCGACGCCGGGTTCGAGCTGCACAAACGCGCCGTAAGGCACGAGGCTGACGACCTTGCCCTTGACCTTGGTGCCGACCGGGAACTTGCTTTCGATCTGGTCCCACGGATTCGTCATCTTCTGCTTGAGGCCGAGGCTGACACGTTCCTTTTCTTTGTTCACGTCGAGCACAACCACGTCGAGTTCCTGACCGACCTTGAGGATTTCGGACGGATGGCCGAGGCGACCCCAGCTCATGTCCGTGATGTGGAGCAAACCGTCCAAGCCATTCAAATCAATGAACGCGCCGAAGTCGGTGATGTTTTTGACAATGCCCTTACGGATGTCGCCGGGCGTCATCTCGGAGAGCAACTTGCCGCGCTTCTCGCTGCGTTCGGCTTCAATCAATTCACGGCGGGAGAGAACGATGTTCTGGCGCTCCTGATTGATTTTGACGACCTTGAATTCGTAGCTGTTGCCGACGAACGATTGCAAATTTTTCGGGGTGATGACGTCGAGCTGCGACGCGGGCAAGAAAGCCTCGACGCCGACATTGACGATGAGACCGCCTTTGACCACGGCCTTGACCTTGCCCATGATGCGACCGCCTTCATTGCAGATGGTGAGAATCTTGTCCCAGTTCTTCTTGAACTCCGCCTTCTCGTGCGAGAGGACGACCGTGCCTTCTTTGTTTTCGAGTTTTTCGATCAGCACGTCAATCTCGCCGCCGGCCACAGCCGATTCGGGATCGAGAAATTCGTTAAGCGGGACGATGCCTTCGCTCTTGTAACCGATGTCCACGAGGACTTCTTTGTTACGGACTTCGATGATGGTGCCTTTGACGATCTGACCTTGAGCAACGAGCGATTTGCCGCTCTGCTTCATGGCTTCTTCCATTGTGAGCATAACTTTTACGGGGATGAACTGCGGAGGCTTTTTCGTCCACTGCGGAAGCAGCGGATTTTGAAGACTCCATTGCCTAAAACTAACTAACGCTGCCGGGGCAACGGAGGTTAAGGGTTAGGTTGATTGTTAACTATTTTTTCTCAGCCTTAATGAACATCCGCACACGCGGCGTTCAGGCAGGCTGGAGAATACGGGAAACGTGCGGAATGGCAAGGTGGAATTAAGGGATGCGTGGCTGTTCGCGGCGGCGAATTGTTGATGGTCGTTTTAATCACTTCTTGTGTGACTGCATACAAATAAACCCGACACCGTTTGTATTAGTAAAAAACTGAACTGCAACGCCGTGAGGAATCCCATAAATGCCCGTCAAACCATTTGGAATCGCATTAGTGTAAAGATCAACAGGATTGCCATACGCCTGCTGCATCAATGACTGAACTTGGGAAAATGGAATATCGTAGAGTTGCACTGCAAACCCATCGTGGTCTGATTCAGAATACCAAGCGCCTTTCAACTCCTCTGGAGTTGTTGAGCCAACAACCTGACCACCATAACGCGCAATCTGCTGAATAAAGAAAGCTCCAAAATCTCCCGTTTGCTTTCGTGAATGAGAAGCGCGCTGCAAGAAGTCATTGAAGTCACCTTGGTCAAGTGACGACGATGACCGGCAACCGATTAAAAGCGAGGCGACGACTAAAATATAAAATGCGCGCATAACTAAAAGATACCTGACAGTGTCATTTGACCGCACTATGCGGCACTAATCTTTCCATGATTCCGACGCTATTTCCGTCATTCCCCTTTGTCGAGAGCAAACTTGTTTTTCAGCGCCGTCGGCGCGGCATCGTTGTAGTTCGTCCGCCCCAAAATGAAAAAGCTCCGTCGGAGCGGCATATCCCGATGTCGCACCTACGGAGCTTGAATTCCTAGCGCATGGAGTCCTACAACCATATCGCGCCGCCGGCGCTGCAAATGTTGCGGGTATCCCACCAATCGGCGGTGCCAGCGCACCATGTCCTTGCCCGGCTTCACCATCTGGAGAAGCCAACTTCCCACATGGTTCGCCGGAAAACAGTGGCGCTATTTTGAAAATAGCGCCACTGAATGTCATTTCTCCATGTGGTGACGTCGTTCCACCACATAGCCAAGTCATCCGACTACGTAGGGAAGCGACCCAACCATGTAGTAAAGTCGTCCGACCATGTAGCGAAGTCAGTTCTCCACATAGTCCGGTCACTTCCCCACATGGTAAAGTCACCAAACCACATGGTGGAGCCGTTTCACCACATCACGAAGTCATCCAACCACAGGGTGAAGCGGGTTTACTACATGGAAAAGTCATGGCAGGAGATGGAAAATCTATTGCGCCACGTCAGGAAGCCGTCTTGCCATTCCGCCCGCGCTTAATCGCCCAAACAAGTCCCCACGCGCCGCGCCGTTTCAATCCACTGATGATCCGTCGGCACAGCTTTGCGTTTGCCGGCAACTTTTTCCAGCGGAACCGGCTCCGTGCCATCTCCGCGCGCCGCCACCATCACGCCGAAGACGCCTTCGTGGATGAGATCGCCGCAGGCACTGCCGAGCCGCGTCGCGAGCAACCGGTCGGCGGGCGAGGGCGTGCCGCCGCGCTGGACGTAACCGAGAATGGTCACGCGCGATTCGAGGTGCGTGAGTTCCTCCAGTTGCTTGGCCAGACGCATCGTGTTGCCGGTGTGCCGCACTTCCAACTCGGCGATTTCATGCTTGGCGGCCTTTTTGTCCGGCAAGTTTTTGGCGCGCTCCAATTTCTTTTCGGCGGACAGCATCGCGCGGGAATCGTCCCGGCTCATCGCGCCCTCGGCCACGGCCACGATACTGAAATTCGTTCCGTGCTTGCTGCGCAACTTGATGGCCTCGGAAATTTTCTCCACGTCGTAGGCAATTTCCGGAATGAGAATCACATCCGCGCCACCCGCAATGCCCGCGCCCAGCGTCAGCCAGCCCGCGCGATGCCCCATGATTTCCGCCACGATGATGCGATGATGGCTGTGCGCGGTGCTATGCAAGCGGTCAATCGTTTCCGTCGCAATGTCCATCGCCGTCGCAAAACCAAACGTCGCGTCCGTCATCGCCACGTCATTGTCAATCGTCTTGGGCAGCGTGATGACATTCAGTCCGGCTTGATGTAGACGCAGCGCATTTTTTTGCGTGCCGCCGCCGCCGAGGCACACGATGGCATCGAGTCCCCACTTATCATAATTCTTCACGATGGTGGGAATCATGTCTTGCGAGCGGCCGTCAATCATCATGCGGTGCGGCTTGTCCCGGCTCGTGCCGAGAATGGTTCCGCCGACGGTGAGAATGCCCGCGAGCGTGGAGCGATCCAACGTGAGCCGCCGGTTTTCCACCAGCCCGCGAAAACCATCGCGAAAGCCGATGATCTCCATGCCGTAATAATTCAAGCAAGTCTTGCCCACACCGCGAATGGCCGCATTGAGGCCGGGGCTATCGCCGCCCGCCGTGAGGATGCCAATGCGTTTGGTTTTGGAGGTCTTGGAAGGTTTAGCCATGCCGGAAACGATTTGAAACCGCCGCGAATTTTTTGTCGAGCAGAAGATTTGGAAAAGATTTCAAAAAATGCCCTTAGCGGAAGCTGACAGTGGCAGCGGTCGTGCGGCGATTGGAGGTGGCGTTTTTGCGCTGCGAAAAACCCGTCGCCGAGCGTAGCGTCAGGCGACGGAATCGTTCGCTCGCAAAACAGTTTCACGCCTCAAAGTGACCGCTGCGCGGCCAGCTCAAGTCGCAGCGCGACTTGAACTACCTACGCTTCCCAGCCAAGAGCGCTCCAAAACAAACCAGCCACGCCATTCCAGAAATTGTCACGCCAATTTGAAACGCGCGGTCTTGATAGAAAAAATGCAACCGATGTTTGCCCGCCGGAACTTGCACGGCCTGGAATGCGACGTTCGCGCGCAGCAACGGCGCCGGCTGGCCGTCAATCGTCACGCGCCAGTTATGATAATACGTCTGCGCCACGACGACGAGTGACGGCTCGGCGGCCTCAACTTCGGCGTCCACCGTCTGCGTGGTGAATTTAGAATTCAAAATTCTGGCGACCGTCTGGTTCGTGACCGTAACCAGCGAACGGGCGGACGCTGGCAGGAAAACCATTTTGCCACCGTCAAATTCCGGGTGCGCCAGAAACGGTGAGTCCATGCTGGCATCATCCACAAAAACCGGACGCTGACCGGCGGTGACGAGCGGGAGAAAGTGTTGGCGCGGCTCCCACGCCAGCAGATTTGTTGACGAAGAAAATTGCGAGACACCCATGAATTCTTCCAGTCGCGTGAAGCTACCGTTCGTTACGCCGTAAGTTGTCGCCAGCAACCCGTCGGACTCGCGCGGCGTGAGCGAGAAGAAGCCGTCCACCTTGGGCACGTTGTCGAGCAGGTTGGCGTTGGCGCAGTAGCCGAGACGTTTCGCGAGGAAATTATTTTTCGCATCGCTCGCGGCGAAGCGCGTGAGTTCCAGTGCGGCGTCCGGCGAAAGCATGGCGCGCGAACCGCCGAGTTCTGGTTGCGGATTCATCGCCAGCTTGGTGCGGGCAAGGTTCAATTCAAAAACGGCGGGCGACACGGTGGGGTTTTGCTTGGGCTGATGCGTGACGACATCCAGCCACGTGACCAGCAGCAACGCCAGCGGCGCGCAGCGGAGCAGGGGAGATTGCGCGGCGCGAGTCAGCGCAAACAAAACTGCGCCGGTGAGCAGCAGAAAGGCCGCGCGGGAAATTCCGTTTTGCAACGCGGCGTGAGTTTCATCGCCGGGCAACGGCGCGTGCTGCGTCCAAAAAATGATTCCACCGATGAGCGCGAGGAGAACTGCGCCGAGCGGAATAAATTGCCGGCGAATTTTTTCAATGTTCGCCAGCGCAAACGCCGCGAGCAGCGGCGCGGCGAAGA
>JBEEMY010000118.1:0-6641 GCA_041192415.1 Verrucomicrobiota bacterium
TATTTTTGCAGCGTCCCTTCAATGGCCAACAGATTTTTGATGTGGCCGTCCGCGTAGAGATAATTCACCGCCTTACTGGGGCCGCGCGCCGCGTGAAAAATTTCCTTGTCGAAGAAAACTGGAATTGCGTGCGGATCAAAACTCATGCCCAACACCACCAACTTGTCCGCACGCTGGCCGTTCAACAGGCTGTTCCAGGAATAGCTTGAACCCGTCGTCTCAAAAATTTCTGCGTGGTCAGACGGGCAGCGCAGCACGTTCGTGTTGCCGAGTTCGGTTTTCAAAACTACCTCCACGCTTGGCAGCGCATTTGTCACCGGCTGATTGGTTCCGATGCCCGCCGCGCGGTCACGCATCACCGGCAGGCGGTTGTTGTTGCCATCCACATACACCTGCAGCGCGATGCCGATCTGGTGCAGGTTGCTGATGCAAACCGCCGAGCGCCCGGCTTCTTTCGCGCGGCCAAACACCGGCAACGCCAGCGCCGCCAGCACCGCGATGATGGCGATGACCACGAGCAGTTCAATCAAGGTGAAAGCCACGCCAGAATTATGCAGATACTCGTTGCGCACAGGTGAATTCATCGGCGGCGCATCAACCGGCCCGACTCCATGTCGCGCTGCATTTCCTCCAGGAGCGGCGCGAGTTCCGCCTTCGTCTGCGCCGAGCTTTGGCTGTAAAAAGAATTCAAACCGATCGTGCGAATCTTTGCTTCCAGCTCCGGGCTGATGGGCGGGGGCGCATTCGTGCCGCGCATGGCCGGGTTCCGCGCGGCATTTTGTCCGCGCAGATTCATCATTGCGGAATCAATCATCGCCTTTCGTTTGGCCTCGGACATCTGCTCAAACGCGCCGATCATCTGCTTGAAACCCGTCGGCATCGTCGCCTCGATGAATTGCGCTTTCTCCTCGTCCGTCATGTTCGCAAACCAATCTTTCATTAACTTGTCGTTGCGCAATTTCTGCCGCTCCTCATAGGAAAGTGCGTTGAGCTTGTCTTCTAATTCCTTCAACGCCCGCGCGCGCGCGTCGCCAGCAAGCTGGCTGAAATCCAACGAGGCAACATATGCGCCCACCCTTTCCGCCGTCACCTTGCGGTTTTCCAGAAACCAACGCCCCGCCGTCGCCACGAGCCAGATGCCCACGATGGACGCCACCGCCCAAACCACAAATCGGTAACGCCGGTTGAACATGGGTGGATTCTAGTCCCGCACCGCCGGCCCGCGCCACGAAAAAAGCCGGATAAAACATCCTGCTCATGGCTTTCATAAGCGAATCAGCTTTGCTCTAAAATTTTACAATTCATTTTGCCCGGATTCGTCCTGCAAGTTAATCTTCCATCCATGTCGTTTTCAGAAACTAACAATTTGTCTACCGTGTCACTGGCTCATCCCGACCAATTCGTTCGCCGCCACATCGGCCCGAACGCCGCCGAAACGACCGCCTTGCTCGCGCTCCTCGGCCATAAAAATTTGGACGAACTCATTGACGCCGCCGTCCCGGAAAAAATCCGGCTCGCCCATAAATTAAATCTGCCCGCCGCGCGCAGCGAGTTTGATGCGCTCGCCGAACTCCGTCGCATCGCCAGCGAGAACAAAGTTTTCCGCTCCTTCATCGGCATGGGTTACTACGACACCATCACGCCGCCCGTCATCCAGCGCAACGTGCTGGAGAATCCCGGCTGGTATACGCAATACACGCCCTATCAAGCGGAGATTTCCCAAGGTCGCCTCGAAGCGCTGTTGAATTTTCAGACCATGGCCAGCGAACTCACCGGCCTTGATCTTGCCAATGCCTCCATGCTCGACGAGGCCACCGCCGCTGCCGAAGCGATGACGATGTCGGCGCGTTTGAAAGATGGGCGAAATGTTTTCTTCGTCTCCGACGCGTGCCATCCGCAGACCATCGAAGTCGTCCGCGCCCGCGCCGAGGCGTTGAAGATTGAAATCGCCATCGGCAACCACGAAAGTTTTTCATTCTCTGACCAAGTCTTCGGTGCGCTCGTGCAATACCCCGACACGTTCGGCGCGATTCATGATTACTCGGGCTTCACTGCGAAAGCCCACGCCGCTGGCGCGATGGTCACCGTCGCCACGGATTTGCTCGCGCTCACGCTCATCAAGCCGCCCGGCGAATTCGGCGCGGACATTGCCGTCGGTAGTGCGCAACGCTTCGGCGTGCCGCTCGGCTATGGCGGCCCGCACGCGGCGTTTTTCGCCACGCGCGACGAATTCAAACGTCAGATGCCCGGCCGCATCGTCGGCGTCTCCAAAGATTCGCGCGGCAAACCCGCATTGCGCCTCGCGCTCGGCACGCGCGAACAACACATCCGCCGCGAAAAGGCCACCAGCAACATCTGCACCGCGCAGGCGCTGCTCGCGAATATGGCGTCGCTCTACGCCTGCTATCATGGCGCGGAAGGTTTGAAGCAGATCGCACAACGCATCCACACACTCACAGAAATTTTGGCGGCAGGCCTGGCGAAACTCGGCTACGAAGTTTCATTAGCCGCGCGCTTCGATACCTTGCGTATCAGTCTCGGCGACAAAAAATCCGCTGACCTCATCAAGATTGCTGAAGCCCATCGCATCAACCTCCGCGTCATTGACGAGCGCACGGTCGGCATCTCGCTTGACGAAGCCACCAGTGCTACGGATGTCGCCGAGCTGTGGCAAATTTTTAACGGCGACAAGCTCGCAACTTTCACCGTGGCTGAACTGGCGGCTGATTTGAAATCGGCAATCGGCAATCGGCAATCGGCATTCTTGGCGCACTCCGTCTTCAACCGCTACCATTCCGAGACCGAGATGCTCCGCTACATCAAGCGGCTCGAATCGCGCGACCTCTCGCTCACGGCTTCGATGATTCCGCTCGGTTCATGCACGATGAAACTCAACGCGGCGGCGGAGATGTTTCCCGTCTCGTGGCCGGAGTTCAGCAAAATTCATCCGTTCGCGCCGGTCAAGCAGGCGCGCGGCTACCAGATTTTATTTCAGCAACTGGAAGAATGGCTCGCGGAAATCACCGGCTTCGCGGGAATTTCTTTGCAGCCCAACGCCGGTTCGCAGGGCGAATACGCCGGATTGCTTGTCATCCGCGCGTATCACGAATCTCGCGGCGACACGCATCGCAACGTCTGTTTGATTCCCACTTCCGCGCACGGCACGAACCCCGCCAGCGCGGTCATGGCGGGAATGACAGTCGTTGCGGTCGCGTGTGATACCAATGGCAACATTGATGTCGCGGATTTGAAATCCAAAGCGGCAGCGCACAAAGCTGACTTGTCGTGCTTGATGATTACTTATCCCAGCACGCACGGCGTGTTCGAGGACAGCATCAAGGAGATTTGCGAAATCATCCACGCAAACGGCGGCCAGGTTTACATGGACGGCGCGAATATGAACGCGCAAGTCGGTTTGACTTCGCCCGGTTTCATCGGCGCGGACGTCTGCCATTTGAATCTGCACAAGACGTTTTGCATTCCGCACGGCGGCGGCGGTCCCGGTGTCGGGCCGATTGGCGTGGCCGAACATCTCGTGGAGTTTCTGCCCGGCCACAACGTCATCAATCTCGGAGGCGAAAGCCCGATCGGCGCAGTCTCTGCCGCGCCGTGGGGCAGCGCCAGCATCTGCACGATTTCGTGGATGTATATCGCGATGATGGGGCCGGACGGACTCACCGAGGCGACGAAGATTGCCATTCTCAACGCGAATTACATCGCCGCGCGTTTGGAGAAATTTTTTCCGACGCTCTATCGCAGCAACGGACTGGTCGCGCACGAATGTATTTTGGATTTACGCGCGTTCCACAAAACCACCGCCGAGGACGTGGCGAAGCGGCTGATGGATTATGGCTTTCACGCGCCGACGCTCTCGTGGCCCGTCGCCGGCACGCTCATGGTCGAACCGACCGAAAGCGAATCGAAATACGAACTCGACCGTTTCTGCGACGCGATGATTTCCATCCACGCAGAAATGACGGCGATTGAAAATGGTTCAGCCGACGCGAAAAACAATCTGCTCAAGAACGCACCACACACAGCGGATCAGATCGCCAGCGACAATTGGAATCGTCCCTACACGCGCGAAGCGGCGGCGTTTCCGGCGAAGAGTTTGCACGACTACAAATTCTGGCCGCACGTCAGCCGCGTGGACAACGTCTTCGGCGACCGCAACCCGGTCTGCTCCTGCGTGGGGATGGAGAATTATTCTTAACCATGCAAGCGCTGCGGCTAGCCACAAATCAAACTTGCTAGTCCGTTCTTGGAGGCCTTCTACTTGTGAGTATATGGAGCTAGAACTTGAATCGGTTGGATATTATGCCGACAAGCTAACGAACGTCTGCTGGTATGAGACATTCGAGAACGTGGCATTGCGGCGTGCTGCTGTAGTCACTCACTATGTTAAGCCAATCAGTTGTAAACGGGATAAGGCGACGAAGGTGAACAAAGTGATGTTTCAACTAGAAGAGGGGAAAATCTATCGCTATTCACGTCAAGTTTGCGTTGCGCCAAGACAAGAGGAAAATCGTTGCTTCAAGGTTGTCGGTAATGAAATTGACTTTCTTGATGAGCAATTAGCCAATCCGCATCTCGCTTTTTCAGCGAGAGGTTTCGAAGTCATGGGAACGAACGAAGTGAATCAAGCAAAGGAATTTGTCGCGTGAAAATCAATCCGTCAGAGTTTCTGATTGCGCGGCGGGAGCTGCTCGTTGAATTGAATCCGTGTTCATCGGTGTTCATCCGTGGTTAATTCAGCCCGGATGGCAGCCAATTCCGCGCGCGGTTCGTCGCGTGTTCCATCCGTTCGGTGCTGGAGGCCGTTTTGAGGGAATTCAGGTCAACTTCATCGTTTTTGAGGCTTTTTGAGGGTTTTGGCATCTCCGGAACGTCGTTCCGGATGTCCGGAATGAAGTTTCTGATGTCCGGAACAACATTCGGGACATCCTCCACGACGTTTGTGACATCCTCTACGTCGTCGGGGACATCATTTACATCGTCCGTGACATCCCCCACGACGTTTGTGACATCCTCTATGACGTTTGTGACATCCTCTATGACGTGGAGGACATCATTTGCGACGTCCGTGATGTCCTTCTCATTGTCGGGGATGTCCTCTGCTTCATCCGGGACATCAATTATGCCGTCCGTTGCATTCTCTACATCGTCGAGGACATCCTCCACCTTGTCCGTGATATCCTCTGCCTCGTCGGGGACACACTCCACGTTGTCGAGGACAGCCTTGCATTGCTCGGGAGCAGGTTTGTGTCGCGTTGAAATTTGTTTTTCATAAACTGCGGCGGTTCGCATTGAACAAATATGTCCCCACAAGCCTCCGCCGAATTTGTCCGCAGTCAGATGCCCACGAACGGCCTGTTCGCCGGGCTGGAATGGCGCGTGTCACCGACGCCGTTTCCGCTGGGCGAAAAGTTGGCGGAGGAAATTGATTCGCTGGGTCGCGTGTTGTTGCAATTTTATCGCGCCACGAATCTGCTCTATCGCAAAAGCGTCGAGGGCAAGCAGCCGGAGTGGGTCGCGCGTTGGCTCGATCTCGGTAAGCCCTCCGAACTCATCGCGATGCAGCGCTCGGCGGCATTTAAGAACGATGTGCCGCGCGTGATTCGCCCGGACATTTTGCTGACGGAAAATGGTTTTAGCATCACGGAATTGGACTCGGTTCCCGGCGGCATCGGCCTGACGGCGTGGCTGAACCAGACTTATGCGAAACTTGAAACGGGAAACCTGAAACCTGAAATTCTGGGCGGTGCTGACGGAATGTTGCGCGGGTTTGAATCCATTTTCGGCGATGCAAAACGCGTTCATATCATCGTCTCGGAGGAAGCGAAAACCTACCGGCCAGAAATGGAATGGCTTGCCGGACAAATCAAGAATTCAGAATTCAGAATTCAGAATTCACAATTCAACGATTTCGCCGAGGGCGATGCCGTTTACCGTTTCTTCGAGCTGTTCGATTTGCCGAACGTGGCGAACGCGCGAAAGATTTTTGATCTCGCGGCGGAAAAGAAAATTCGCCTCACGCCGCCGCCCAAGCCGGTGTTCGAGGAAAAGATGCTGTTCGCGCTGCTGTGGAATCGGAACCTGCAACATTTTTGGCGGCAGGAATTGGGCGAAGGTTTTCTGGTGCGGCTCAAAAAAGTCATCCCCTACACTTGGCTGGTGGATCCTGCGCCGATGCCGCCGCACGCGGCCATTCCCGAACTGAATCTCACGGACTGGTCGCAGCTCAAGGCGATGTCACAGAAGGAACGCGATTTGATTTTGAAAGTGTCCGGTTTTTCGGAGAACGCCTGGGGCGCTCGCGGGGTTTTTCTCGGCAGCGATCTGCCATTGGCCGACTGGAGCGTGGCGGTGGACGCGGCGCTGAAAAATTTTGAAACGTCGCCGAGCGTGTTGCAGCGATTCCACAAACCGAAGGTGGTCGAGAGCAGTTGGTTTGATTTCACGAAGAATGAAGTCGTGCCGATGCCGGGTCGGGCGCGGTTGTGTCCCTATTATTTTGTCAGTGGGGAAGGGGATGCGATGCGTCCGACGCTCGGCGGTGTGCTGGCCACGATTGTTCCGGCGGATAAAAAAATTGTCCACGGAATGTCAGACGCGGTGCTGGCGCCGTGTTCGATTTGAGG
>JBEEMY010000119.1:0-6641 GCA_041192415.1 Verrucomicrobiota bacterium
TGGTGTCAATCAGGGCACACTCGCCATCGGTTCCGGCGCGAACCTCGGGGCCGCGCGTTCCAGCGCCACACCGAACGCCATCACGATTGACGGCGCGACTCTCCTCGCCACGAACGGCGCGGCGACTATCACGTTGCCTGCCAACGCCGGCCTCACGGTCGGCAACAGCGGCGCGGCGATTGATGTCGCCTCCGGCCTCACGCTGGATTATCCGGCACAGGCCATTTCCGGCACAGGCACGCTCACGAAAAACGGCGCGGGCACATTCCAGATTGATGAAGGCACGGCCAGCAGCACTTACACCAGCTTGATCCTGAACGCGGGAACCATCGCCTTCAACAAGAGCAGCGGCGGCCTCGGCGCGGGTTCGCTCACCATCAACGGCGGCACGATTCGCACGACGGGTGCCAGCTCGCGCTCGCCGAACAACTCTTCCATCCTCGTGAACGGCGACTTCACACTCGGCTCGTCCACTACGGCGGCGATTTCATTCAGCGGCGGCGGCGCGTGGACGCTCGCGAACGGCAACCGCACGTTCAACATTGATACCATCACCGCCACTCTCACCGGTGTGATTGATGACGGCGGTAATAATTATCAACTCATCAAATCCGGCAGCGGCACGTTGGTGTTGCAAAATGCGGACACGTTCAGCGGCGGCATCGCAATCAACAACGGCAATTTGAATCTCGCCAACAACAACGCGGCTGGTCCGGGCAGCACCATTGCCTACAGCGGAGGCTCGGTGCAGATTGGCAGCGGCATCACTGTCACGAACGCCTTCAACAACGGCAGCAGCACGACCTCCGACCTGATGATGGATTGTCCGACGGGCACCGGCATCTGGGCCGGCCCGGTGACTTCGTCGGGCGCGGGCGGCTTCCGCCCTGGCACCAGCGGCGGCACGCTGATTTTCACCGGCAACGGTTCGCTCGGCAGCAAGAACCTCATCGTCCCGCGCGGCACGGTGGTCTTTGCGACCAACGCAAACTTCAGCACGACCGGCACAACCATCGCGTTTGGCCGTTCAACCTCCGGCAGCGGCACTTCCATCACGGTTCAGAACAGTGCGACGCTCTCACTCACTGGCGTGAACGGCTGGCAACTTGGCGGCGCGCAGGCATCGCCCGGCCCGATTGTGGTCACGATTCAGGATAGCGGATCCGTCTCGTCCGGCTCGCAGTTGTTTGACCTCCACAACTCCACCAGCGGCACGGCGACCACGGCGGTGAACTTGAACGGCGGCTCGCTGACCGTCGGCAGTTTTGTGAAGTCGCAGACCGGCGGCAGCCAGACGACCACGTTGAGCTTGAACGGCGGCACGTTGCAGGCAGGCCAGACCAGCGCGAGTTTCCTGCCCGCACTCACCGGCCTCACCGCGAACGTCTCCACCGGCGGCGCATTATTCAATGACAACGGATTCAACGTCACCATCGCGCAGCCGTTGCTCCACGATGCCGCGCTCGGCGCGACGGCAGACGGTGGTTTCACCAAATCGGGTGCGGGCGTGACAACCTTGAGCGGCGTCAGCACTTACTCCGGCCCGACCACGGTGAATGTCGGCACACTGCTCGTCAGCGGCGGGCTCGGCACGAACGTCGTCACAGTGAACACCAACACCACTTTGTCCGGCACTGGCACATTGAACGGCGCGACCGCCGTCGCTCTCGGTGGCACGTTGCAGGCTGGTCTCGGCGGCAATGACACTTCCACGCTCACCATCAGCAACAGCCTCACGCTCGGCGGCAACGCGGTATTCAACCTGAACCGCACCAACGCGCAGACCGCGAACAAAATTTCCGGTCTCACAACCGTGAATTTCGGCGGCACGCTCACCATCACCAACGTCGGCGACGCGCTGACGAACGGCGACACCTTCGTGCTGTTCACCGCCGCTGCTTACACGGGTGGTTTCGCCAGCATCAGCCTGCCGCCGCTTGACCCGAGCCTCCTCTGGAACACCAACAACCTGGCCGTGAACGGAACCATCTCCGTAGGTCTCTCCATCAGCCCGTCGGCGCTCGCGTTGAGCAGCTCGTCCAATCCGTCCGGCTACCTCGGCGCGGTCGCGTTCACCGCGACCGTCACGCCCACGAACGCCACCGGCTCCGTGACCTTCTTTAACGGCGCAACGCCGATCAGCACGAACGCCATGACGCTTGGCATCGCCACCAGCGCGAGCATCAGCACCTTGGCACGCGGCACGAACACCATCACGGCGACTTACCTCGGTGATGTGAATTATTACGGCAGCACGAATACCCTCGCGCAGGCCGTCACGAACCATCCGCCGGTTGCTACGCTCGCTGGCTACTATCGCGGCGCGGTGCCGACGTGGAAGATTCTCCTGACGGACATCGTCACGAATATTGCCGATGCCGACAGCGACACCATCACCGTGACCAGCCTTGGCACCAGCACCAATGGCGTGACGCTCACCACCGGCGGCGGCTTCGTGCTCTACGCCAACGCCAACATCGTCAACGACCAGTTCACCTACACCGTCAGTGATAGCAACGGTGGCAGCACCACCGGCACGGTCAACCTCACCGCGCAGGCGTTCCTCAGCGGCCAAAGCGGCACGGTGACCGTTGTGGGCAGCACCGCCACGGTAGATTTCGCCGGCATCCCCGGCTTGAGCTACACCGCGCAACGCTCCACCAACCTCACGGTCTGGGCTGACATCCTCACGACGAACGCGCCGTCCGGCGGCCTGTTCCAAGTCATTGATGATTTCAGCGACCTCGGTTTCGTGGTGCCGGTCTCGGCCTACTATCGCCTGCAATATAATCCTTAATCAGCCAACCCTAAACGGACGGGCTTCGGCGCAGCGGGCGTCGGAGCCCGTTTTTGTTTTGAAAATTCTCGTGCTGACTTGCTTTGGAAAATACGGGAGAATTTTTCCATGCTCCGCTCATCACCCCGTGTCATTCGCCTGGCTTGCGCGCTGATTTTTTTTGCCGCCGCATCGGTGTTCGCCACCAACTACGATGAAGCCAAAGTCGGCGACTACATTTTACCCGACCCGCTCGTCTGCGCCGATGGCTCGCGCGTGACTAATTCGGAAACGTGGATACAGAAACGTCGCGCGGAGATTCTCGAACTCTACCGCGAACATATTTTTGGCCGCAGCCCGGATGCGGGAACGAACATCACCTTCAGCGTCTGGGAAACAGCCACCAACGCGCTCGGCGGATCGGCCACGCGCAAGCAGGTTGAAATCAATTTTTCCGGCACGGCGGATGGTCCGTTCGCGCATCTACTGCTCTACACGCCCGCCGGAAAAATTTCCGCGCCGACGTTTCTTTGCCTGTCGTTCGGTGGCAACTATACGGTGATGAATGATCCGGCCATCGCCATTTTCCCTGAGTGGAACTGGAAGACGAAAATTTTCGGGATGCCGAAAAATCCCGCGCGCGGTTCGGCGGCGCGGAACTGGAAAATTTCCGAGGCCATCGCCCGCGGCTACGGCGTTGCCATCGTGAACTACAATGAAATTGAACCAGATCTGCCGAACGGCGCGGGGTTCAAATACGGCGCGCGAAAAAACTTTCCGCCACCGCAAAAAAACGAGTGGGGCGGCATCGGCGCATGGGCGTGGGGCGCCAGCCGGGCGTTGGATTATTTGCAGACGGACAAGGATGTGGATGGGCAGCGCGTGATTCTGTTCGGCCACTCGCGCCTTGGCAAAACCGTTTTATGGGCGGGCGCACAGGACGCGCGCTTTGCCGCTGTCATCGCGAACGGCTCCGGCGAGATGGGTGCCTCGCTCTCTCGCCGTGACTATGGCGAGACAGTGAACGATGTGGCGCGAAGTTTTCCGTATTGGATGGCGGGCAACTTCAAAACATTTTCCGGCCACTGGACAAACTTGCCGGTGGACTCGCACTTTCTGATTTCACTCATCGCGCCGCGTCCGTTGTTTCTGAATTCCGGCAGCGAGGACAAATGGGGCGACCCGCACGGAGAATTTTTCGCCGCCCGCGCCGCCACGCCGGTTTACGAACTGTTTGGCAAGACCGGCATCACGGAAACCAATTTTCCGCCGCTGGATCAGCCGTTGAAGCATGACCTCTGGCTGAACTGCCACGTCGGCAAGCACGACGTGCTGCCGTCGGACTGGGACAAGTTCCTGGATTTTGCTGACGCGCAGTTTTTGAAAACGAAATAGCAAAACTTTTGAAATCATCGCTCGTTTCACACCGCCGGCTGCGCCAAAATTCTTGCATACAACCATGAAAAAATTCTCCGCACTTTTTATTCTGCTGACCGCCGCTTTCAACGCGCTCGCTGGAATTTCCATCGGCCACCTGCGCTGCGAGCATCTGGAAAATCCGCAGGGCATTGATGTTGCCGCGCCGCGCTTGAGCTGGCAGCTCGCGTCCGGCGAACGCGGCGTGAAGCAAACCGCCTATCAAATCGTCGTCGTGTCCGGCGCGGCAAAACTCGGCGGCGACCACGGAGACTTGTGGGATAGCGGCCGGGTTGAATCCGATCAATCAATTCTCGTTGCCTACGCCGGCCAGCCGCTGGCGTCGCGCACGGAATGTTTTTGGCGCGTTCGCGTGTGGGATGCGAACGGAAAAGTTTCCGCATGGAGCGAGACGGCGCAGTGGACGATGGGCATTTTGAATCCCACGGACTGGGGCGCGGCCAAGTGGATCGGTCAGGACGGCGCGGACACCACAAATTTTTTGACTGGCACTTCTTGGATTTGGTTTCCCGAAGCTGACCCGCAAATCAGCGCGCCGCTGGAGACGAATTATTTCCGCCGCGTCATCTCATTGCCCGCCGGTCGGGCCATCAAGCAGGCGGTTTTTGAATACACCGGCGACAACGAATGTCGCGGCTGGATTGACCAGTTCGATCTTGGTGCGCGGAATAATTTCAAAACGGTCAAGTGGAACAACGTCACCGGACGACTGGAGCCGGGCAAAACGTATGTGTTCGGTCTGGTCGGACGCAACGAAGGCGACGCGCCAAATCCGGCCGGCGTGATCGGCAAACTGACGATTGAGTTTGCCGACGGCGAAACGCTGGTGGTCCAGACGGACGAGCAGTGGAAGGTTTCCAAAAGTTTGGAAGCGGGTTGGAACACGGCGGGCTTTGACGATTCCAAGTGGGTCGCGGCCAAAAAAATCGGCCCGGCGGAAATGCAGCCGTGGACAAATCCGCGCTCGGCGGAAAGCCGCCGCCAGCCCGCGCGTTATCTGCGGAAGGATTTTACAGCGGAGAAAAAAATCTCCTGCGCCACGGTTTCGCTTTCCGGCCTCGGCTTGTCGGAGTTGTATGTGAACGGCAACAAAATCAGCGACGCCGTGTTGTCGCCCGCGTTCGCACAATACGACAAGCGCGCGTTTTATGTGACCTATGATGTGACGAAAAATCTATCGCGCGGCGAAAATGCGCTCGGCGTGATTCTTGGCAACGGGCGTTACTACGCGGATCGCAGCAAGACTTACGCGGGCACAGTGAGCTTTGGCTGGCCGAAATTGCTGCTGAATCTGCGGATTGAATTTACGGATGGCTCGGTGAAAGAAATTGTCAGCGATGAATCGTGGAAACTCACGATGGACGGGCCGATTCTCGCGAACAATGATTTCGACGGCGAGGAATACGATGCGCGGAAGGAATTGATTGGTTGGGACAAGGCGGGTTTTGATGGTTCCAAATGGAGCACGGCAAAAATCGTCTCCGCGCCGAGCGGCGTTTTGTCCGCGCAGATGCAAGAACCAATTCGCGTGACGGAAACATTGAAGCCGGTTTCGGTGAAGGAGATTTCGCCGGGCGTTTTCATTTTTGATCTGGGGCAGAACATGGTCGGCTGGTGTCGCCTGCACGTTTCGGGAAAAGCAGGAACGAGCGTCACTTTGCGTCATGCGGAAACGTTGAAGCCGGACGGCTCGCTCTACATGGCGAACTTGCGCGGCGCGGAAGTCACCGACGTTTACACGTTGCGCGGCGGTGGGAAAGAAACGTGGGAACCGCGTTTCATCACGCACGGTTTTCGTTTTGTCGAGGTCACGGGCTTTCCCGGCAAACCGGATTTGAGTTCTATCGAGGGCCGTGTGGTGAATGATGATTTGCCGGTCGCGGGAAATTTTCTTTGCTCAAACGATTTGATCAACCGCATTTATCACAACATCGTCTGGGGCACGCGTGGCAATTATCGTTCGCTGCCGGTGGATTGTCCGCAGCGCGACGAGCGACAGGGCTGGCTCGGCGACCGCTCGGAGGAATGCAAGGGCGAGGCGTATCTCTTCGACATCTCCGCGCTCTACGCGAAATGGCGGCAGGACATGGAAGACGCGCAGCGCGCGAACGGCAGCATCCCCGATGTCGCACCGAGCTACTGGCCGATCTATTCCGACAACGTGACGTGGCCGAGCAGCGCGATCATCATTCCGAGCGCGCTGGAACGGCAGTTCGGCGACACGGCCAGCATCGGAAAAAATTACGCGGGCGCGAAGGCGTGGATGGAACACATGCTGACATTTGCAACGGACAACATTATTTCCAAAGACAACTATGGCGACTGGTGCGTGCCGCCGGAGGAGGCGAGCCTGATTCACTCCAAAGACCCGGCGCGGCAGACGGACAAGACGCTTTTGGCCACCTCGTATTTTTATTACGACCTGTGC
>JBEEMY010000120.1:0-6641 GCA_041192415.1 Verrucomicrobiota bacterium
CCGACCTCGGCCACGACCGCAGCCGCGAAGCCAAGTTGAACGTCGCGCAGGAATTATTTCGTGAAGCCGCGCAAGAAGCGGCGGAAGCCGGACTGAAACCGTCGGAAATTCTCGAACTCGCCCAAAGAATTTTGAAGGAGAAGCGATGAATACGACTACGAATAATGGTTTCACGACCGCCCTCACCCTAGCCCTCTCCCCGGGGGAGAGGGCCGGGGTGAGGGTGAGCGTAAATCAAATCTGCCTTGGAGTTTCACCCGGTCTCAGCCGCAATCACTCTCACCGTCCCGCACTGATTCAAAGATTCCTAAACCCAAACTATCGCCATGAACAACGCCATTGAAATCCGTGGACTCATTAAAAATTACCCCGCCTTCAAACTCGGCCCGCTCGATTTGACCGTGCCGCGCGGCGCGATCTACGGCCTCATCGGGCCGAACGGCGCGGGCAAAACCACGGCCATTGACCTCATCTTCGGCATGGGCAAAAGCGATGCCGGCAGCATCAACGTGCTTGGCCTCGACCATCAGCGCGCCGAAGTGCAAATCAAACAGCGCGCCGCCTACGTCAGCCCCGATTTGAATTTTCAAGTCTGGGGCAAGGTCGGCAAAGCCATCCGCTTCGTGCGCGGCTTTTATCCCAACTGGGACGACGCCTATTGCGCCACGCTGATGAAAGCCTTTGGCTTGAGCGACACCGACAAGATCACCACGCTCTCCTTCGGCGCGAAAACAAAATTGAGCCTGCTCCTCGCCCTCGCCCGCCGCCCGGAAATTTTAATCCTCGACGAACCGACCACCGGCCTCGACGCCGTTTCCAAGCAGCAAGTTTTCGCCGAACTCCTCAAGGCCGTGGAAGACGGCGAACGCACCGTGCTAATTTCCTCGCACGGCTTGAGCGACATCGAACGCTTTGCCGACCACGTCGGCATGATCAAGAACGGCAAGCTGCTGCTCGAAGGTCGCACGGATCAGATTGTTGACCGCTTCCGGCTTGCGGAATTTTTCACCACCAACGGCACGACGATTCCAAACTGCAACGGTCTCACGATTTTAAAACGAAACGAAAACCGATGGCGGGCGTTGCTTGACCAAAACAGTAACGCGCAAAATTGGCTGCAAACGCGCGGCGCGGAAAACATTTCGCTCACGCGCCTGACGCTGGAAGATCTATTCGTGGCGCTGGTGAAAGACGAGGAGGCCAAATGAAACGTATCATTCTCGATCATCTCAAACGCTGGAGCTGGCTCTGGCTGGTCATCGGCGTTGCCAATGGCTTTATGACGGGATCGTTATTGGATGAGAAGCACAACTTTGGCGCCCTGACGTTTCAACTCGTCCTCTGGCTGGGTGCCATGCAACTGAATTTTGATTTGCAGCGCGGAGTTGGCCGGACAGTGACAACCTTGCCGGTGACGGCCCGGCAAATTGGCCGGGCGTGGTGGATTGTTTCCGTCGCGTTGCCGGCACTGTTACTGGCGGCAACTTCGGGAATCGCGCTGCTGCTTCATTCCACTGTCGCGACCACGGCATTTCCGATGAATCACTTTGTGGTAATCACGACGGCCAACACGCTTTTCTTGGGAGCCTTGTTTTTTCTGTTTGTGGGGGCGCTTCCCGGCTGGCCGCAAAGCATTTTCGGCTGGTTGCGGCATATCCTTTCCATTGGAATTCTGATGGGGATAATCTTTATTCAGCCGGCGCTGGATACTCCCAAGGGAATCGCCCTGCTGCTCGTGGCGGCGGTTCTGACCGTGGCGGGCTGGTTTCATTCCGAACAAATGGTCTTGCTCCGCGCCGGATTCAGGCCGGGCATCCAACTCGGCAAGCGTCACCCCGGACTGCACAAAGCTCCCGCAGGTTTCGGCGGCCTGCCGTTTCTCTGGCAGACGCTTATCATTCGGGTGGGCTACATGGGAATCGCCATCGTCGTATGGATGGTGGTGATGCAACTGACGAGGCACGGATCCACAAAGTTGTCACCGAAGCAAATATTTGAAGCCGCCATGCCCGCCTTTAGCACGTTTGGATATTTTTTCATGTTCATGTTTCTCCTGCTACCGATGATCATGCAGTTGCGACATCTGCGGTCGCTGCCCATCTCCACCGCCGCGCTGTCCGCCATGCTCGTATTGCTGCCCACAGTGCCGATTTTCGCCGTCGGTATGGTGTGGGCAGGATTTCATGGCGCCGTTGAAAATGTTTTTCAAATCCCTTCAAACTTTTTGACGTGCGCGGCCATGTTGTCCATCGGTGCGCCGATCTTCGTCTGGCAAGGTTTGCGGACGGGGTCATATCTATTGCTCATGGTGCTGGTAATGGTTTCCGGCATCGGACCATTATTTTTCCAGCATATAAAAATTCCGGCGTCAATCACTGCGCTGGTTTCATTGGGCGTCATCGCCTTGTCCTTTGAAATCACCCGGCGGCTGCTCAAATCTAGCAGCCAAGCCTATCGCCCCATGCCGACGAACATGAGTGGCTGGGGCGGCTGGCGGTGAGCTTCCAACAAAGCAAAAATCTATGACACCTCTCATCATCATCGGAACAAGCCTTGCCTTGTTGCCAATCGCGATCTTCGCCCTGCGAACCTGGCTCCGTAGTCAGCCTGACACCTTCGCGATATCATACCGGCTCTACACCATTGTCATGTGGCTGTGCTGCTTGGTTGCTATCGTTGCCGCCATTATTGGATTCATCGAACCGCATCCCTATGTGTATTCAATGGTGACGAGCAGCGCCTTCTTGAATGTCATCGTCATGTCCATCTTGCGAAAAAAACTGGTGCGCCAGCGGGATGAAAAGCAAAAGAATCCAGTCGCCTGACTACGCCGCCCGCCAGTCGAGCACTTTCAACTGCACCGTCGTCCGACCGTTGAACTCATTCACACCGGGCGCGAATGCGAGGTCGAATTTCCCGACGGGCAGCGAGCCGTTGCCGGCATTCCACCAGACGGCTTCGTGCGTGACCGTGCCGTCCGTGACCCACAGCTTGACGTGCTGCTTATTCGCGCCCATGCGGAGCAGCGGCTTTTTGTGCGTGAGATTCCGCGCGCAAAATTGCACGGCGGAATTGCCCATGCCGGTCGGTTTTAATTTTTCCAGTTCGGCGAGCGAATCCAGGTTCAAATCAGTCAGCGCAATTTCCGCATCGAGGCGCAATGGAGGCTGTAAATCTTCTAGCTTCAATTTTCGCTTCGCCAGTTCGTTCAAGCGTTCGCGCAGCAATCCAATGTTCTCCGGCTTGATGCTCAAGCCTGCGGCCATCGCGTGACCGCCGTGTTTTACGAGCAAGTCATCGCACTCGCGCAATGCTGCCGCCAAATCAAAACCCGCGATGCTGCGGCCGGAACCGCGCATCTCGCCGTTCTCGCCGCCGATGATGACGGTCGGGCGATAAAATTCCGACAGCACGCGCGACGCGACGATGCCCACAACGCCGATGTGCCAAAGCAATTCTCCCTCGACGATGACGAAATCTTTTTCCGAATCAAACTTGGAACGCACCACGCCGATGACTTGCTCGGTGATGCCCCTCTCAATTTTCTGCCGTTCACGATTCCGCGCATCGAGGTTTTGCGCGAGCGGCATGGCCACATCCAGATTTTCCGCCAGCAGCAGATTCAAAGATTCCTCCGCCGTCTCCAAACGCCCGGCGGCGTTCAGGCGCGGTGCGAGTTGAAAGCCCACGTCGTGCGTGCCGAGTTTTTCCGGCGACTGCGCCACTTCTTTCAACGCGAGAATTCCCGCGCGCTTCGTCGTGTTGAGTTTTTCCAAACCGGCGGTGACGAGAATCCGGTTTTCGCCAACGAGCGGAACCAAATCCGCAATCGTGCCGAGCGCGACTAAATCCAGCAGCGGCTTCAAATCAAATTCAGCCGCACCAGCCAAGCCGGTTTCGCGTCCGCGTTTCACCAGCGCGTGCGCGAGCTTGAACGCAAGGCCGGCGGAGCAAAGCTCAACAAAGTTTTGAGTTTTTAATTTTGAATTTTGAGTTAGCTGTGGATTGACGAGCGCCACCGCTGCGGGCGCGGGGTTGGAAACTTGGTGATGATCCAGCACGATGACTTCCACGCCCTGCCCTTTCAGCCACGCGATGGTTTCCACGGCGGTCGAGCCGCAGTCCACGGCGAGCAGCAGCTTGACGGGATACTTTTTCAGGCAGTTCTCCACGCCGTCGCGGCTCAAGCCGTAGCCTTCGTCCATGCGGTTGGGCAAATACGCGTCCGCCGACCAGCCGAGCTTGCGAAGAACTTCCAGCAGAATCGTGGTGGAGGTCACGCCGTCTACGTCATAATCGCCGAAGATGACCAGCGGCTCGTTGCGTTCGTGCGCGCGCAGCAGACGCGCGATGGCAGCGTCCATGTTCGGGAGTAGGAACGGGTCAGCGAGATTCTTGAGACGCGGCGAGAGAAAATTTTCGATGACGGCGGGTTCGCTGAACCCACGGTTGAGCAGACATTGTGCAAGCAGCGGAGAAATTTTTAATTGCGGCGCTAGCGAGCTAGTGAGCAGCGGCTGTTGTGGCGCGAGGTTCCAGCGGAATTTCATTTCAACCACGAATTAACACGAAGGGACACGAATGAAAATCTGATTCGTGTTTATTTGTGTCCATTCGCGGTCAATTTTCTCTCCCGCTTGGTGGCGAGGACGGAGACGAGGATGGCGGTCGTGAGGATGGCGGCGATGACCACGAGCGAAAGCCAAGTCGCAATTTCCACTTGAAACCATTGATGCGCGCCTTCGCCGTGCGGGGCAAGGAGCATCTTCACACCGACGAACACCAGCACGACGGACAGACCGATCTTGAGGTAGCGGAAATAATCTATCGCACCGGCCAGCACGAAATACAGCGAGCGCAGGCCGAGAATGGCGAAAACGTTCGAGGTGAAAACGATGAACGGCTTGGTGGTCACGGCGAAAATCGCGGGAATAGAATCCAGCGCGAAGATCAAATCCGTCGTCTCCACCATGAGCAACACGAGCGCAAGTGAGGTGAGCAGTTTGCGACCGTTGACCTTGACGACGAATTTTTCGTTGTGCGTGCCTTCGGCGATAGGAAAGAATTTTCGCGCGAGTTTGATGACGGGATTTTTCTCCGGTTCCACGCCCTCGTCATCGGTGAACAGCATTTTGATGCCGGTGAAAACGAGGAACGCGCCGAAGAAATAGAGCGTCCATTGGAAGCGTTGCACCAGTGCGGCGCCGGCGAGAATCATTGCCCCGCGCATGACGAGCGCGCCCATGATGCCCCAGAACAACACGCGATGCTGGAACTGCGGCGGCACGCGGAAGAAGGCGAAGATGAGCGCGATGACAAAGACGTTGTCCATCGAGAGCGAGAGCTCGATGACGTAGCCGGTGACGAATTCCACCGCTTCATCGCGTCCTCGCAAAGGGATCAGTGCGATGGCGAACAGCATCGCGAGGATGCACCAGAAGATGGACCAGCGCAGGGCTTCCTTGAACTTTACGACGTGCGGACGGCGGTTCAGCACGCCGAGGTCAAGCGCGAGGAAGAACAGGACGCAAAGGACGAACCCCGCCCAATGCAACGGTGTGATCTGGATTAAACCGAGCATTGAGTGAGAGAATCAGACTTTCGCTGATTCAGTGTTCTGCAAGCCGACTTGCGACGCCGCGCCGATCTGCGGCTTCTCACCCTTGCTGCGCCAGAGCACGATGACCGTGGCGACGAAGATGGACGAGTAAGTGCCGACGATGATGCCCACGAGGAACGTGAACGCGAAGTCGTTGATCGCGCCGCCGCCCCAGATGAACAGCACCATCGTGGCGATGAACACCGTGCCGCTGGTGATGATCGTGCGGCTCAAGGTCTGGTTGAGCGCGAGGTTAATGATTTCTTTGAACGTGCCGCGCATACCGAGTTTCAAGTCTTCGCGGATACGGTCGAAGATGACGATCTTGTCGTTGATGGAGAAGCCGATGATGGTCAGCACCGCCGCGACGACCGTGGCGCTGAACTGGCGACCCGACACCGCGTTGGCGATGCAGAACACGCCGATGGTGAACAACACGTCGTGCAGCACGGCGATGATGGCGGCGATGGCGAAGGAGAATTCGTAACGGAACGCGACGTAAGCGAGAATGCCGAACATCGCGCAAATCGCGGCGATGACGGCGGACTTGCGAATTTCGTCGCCGACGCTCGCGCCGACGCTGAAACCGCCGGTGGCCTTGAATTGGGCGGTCGGGAATTTTTCTGCAAGCGTTGATTTCACTTTGTCCGCCGAGCCGGTGGAGGACGTGACGCTCAAGTTTTCTTTCCCGCTGGAAATGTCTTTCTGGTATTGAATCTGGGAATCCTTCTCGCCGATGCCGACGAGTTCGGCGCGAACTTTTTCCACGTCCACTTTTTGCGCGTAGCTAAAGGTCGTGCTGTCTCCGCCGAGGAAATCCACGCCGAATAATTTTTTGCCCTGCGTGACTCCGAAGCCCAGCGCGACGATGGCGAATACCGTAGTGGCGATGGCGAGCGGCTTGGCCGCGCCCATGAAATTAATCTTGGTGGCCTTGATGATGTGCATCATCGGCAACTTCGTGAGGATGTTGCGTTCGGTGAGGAAATTGAAGATGAGCCGCGTCACGACGAGCGCGGTGAACAAGCTCGCCGCCACACCG
>JBEEMY010000121.1:0-6638 GCA_041192415.1 Verrucomicrobiota bacterium
CCGTGCCGCTGAATTTGTCAGCCAACACCAATGCCACCCAGATTTTCCTGAACTGGACGGCGGCGTTGGGTGCGACGAGTTACAACGTCAAGCGCGCGTTCGTCACCGGCGGGCCTTACACCAAAATCGGAGGCGTCGTCACCAACAGTTTTACCGACACGAACGTCACCAATGGCTCGGCCTATTTCTACGTTGTGTCCGCGTCCAATCTCGGCGGCGAAGGCGTGGATTCCGCCGAAGCCAGCGCCGTCATGCCGCTACTGCCCGTGGCGAACCCGCTGATTGGCTATGTGGATTTTCCGCTCACGGCCACCGGCTCGGTTTTTCACGCCACGAGTTCTGCCGTTTTCAGCAACGATGTTTTGTTCGTCATCACCGGCGTTCCTGGCAGTCAAAATTATTTTAACTTCGGCCCGACATCGACCAACAGCCCGGTGCCGAATCCAACAAATTCTTCCACTCTCGCTCCGGCAGGCTACACCAACGGACTCGTTTACAGCGCGGCCACAAATTTCGCCATCGCGCAGGCGTTGCCCGATCTCACCATCAAAGCCATCAGCACCAAAACCAATGGCAGTCCGCCCAGCGGAATTGTTCAGGCGCAATTTCAATTCGTCACCGCCAATCCCGTCATCCTCGGCAACAACGCCGCGCAGTTCACCATCAGCGACCTCACAGCGGGCGCGCATCTTTACTACACGCTCGACGGCTCGCTGCCTGCCGCCACGAACATTACCGCCGTGGATTTGGGAACCGTCGCTGCGCCCACAAATCGCTGGGCGGTTTCCTTCCCGATTATTTCCAACACCGTTTTCAAAGTCCGCGCCTTCCGCGATAACTACCAGCCGAGCGCGATTGTGACCAACCCGTTTGCCCTAGCAAACTTCACCGCCAACCGCATCGCTTTTGGTTTCGCGTCGCAGGAGGCTTCGAGCGCATTCATCGCCACACCCGGCCAGACGTTTTTCGCGCCCGTCACGTTGAGCCTGCTGCCGAACGTCACCATGAACAGCTTGAAGTTCAGCCTCGCCGTGACGAATGTTTCGCCCAGCCCGGCCATCGCATCTGGCGCGTTTGATTTTCAATCGCGCCTCGTGAAACCCGCCGCGAATTCCGCGTCACCTTCCGTCATCTCCTTTCAGGAAATTCCGCCGTATGAGTTCGCCGATTACGACCTCGCCGCGACCAACCTCGTTACTTACAACGGAACCAACTTCATCAATTTGAAAACCACCAACGCCGACCTCAACCTGCTCGGCATCGGCTGGCTGGAGCGCGCGGGCATCGGCGCCACAAATCTTTACAACACCACCGCGCAGGACTTGATCACTTACTCGCTCGCGCAAGGAACGTTGCTCAACAAAAATTCCGGCAAAGTCATCGTCGGCGATTTTTCGTTCCAAGTTCCGACCAACGCCATCAGCGGGCAAACTTACCAAATTCAAATTACCGCACCCGCTGCCACGTCCGATGGTTTTGAAACCAACCAATCGTCCGTAATGCTGCTCACTTCCACCAACGCCATCAAATTCGTCACCATCACCAACACGTTGAAATATCTCGCGGGCGGCGTATCGCCTTTCCGCTGGTGGAACGCCGGTGACTTCGGCTCCACCAATCTGGGCGCGAATGACGTGGGCCAGGTATTTCGCGCCGCCGCGTATCGTTCGAGCAGTCCGTTGGTGCAAGCGCCGGGCAGCGATTTCGCGGATGCCATGGATGCGGCTGGAAACCTTGGCGCACTGTGCAACGATGCCGCCGACGCAAATTTTAATTTCTATACCAACTCATTTTCCGCGCAGCTCGCCGCTGACCCGCTGCTGGCTAGCACCAATGCGGACGACATCAATCAAGTCATCTTCGGCAACGGCGTGCTGGATGTCGCCGATATTTTTGTGACCTACCGCCGCTCGCAGGCCACCAACCTCGTTGGCGTGCGGCGCTTTTGGAATCACGGACAGCGCGTGGCTGAACTCGTCACTAACGGATTGTTCGCCGCGCCCGCAAATAATTTTCCCAGCAACTCGCCCGCGCTCGTCACCTTCATCGCTGGCGATGCGATTGGCTCCGTCACCCAAATCGTGCAAATCCCCGTCAGCGCCACCATCCTCGGCAGTTATCCGTTGCGCGTGCTGCTGTTCAACGTAACGCTCGTGCCGTTGGACGGTTCGCCCGCCATCACTAACGTCATCACCTTCACGCAAGACACGAATGCGCCGCTCGATTCCGCCTACGCGAACGCAACCAGCGGCAATGGAAATTTTTCTTCTGTGTGGTTGAGCGCCACCAACGCCGGTCTGACCGGCACGGCGGTCATCGGCACGTTGAACGTCACGCTGCCCGCCGATGCCGGCAGCAATGCCGCCTACGCCGTGCATTTCGACCACGCCTCCGGCTCGCCCAACGGCCTCGCAATTTTTCCCAGCCGCACTCTGACCGGCGTGCTCACCACCACCAGCCGCACGAACTCATCCTACGCCGACGGCATCCCCGACGTGTGGCGGCTGCGCTGGTTCGGCACCACGAATAATTTATTGTCCGCCGCCAGCGCGAATCCGTCCGGCGACGGCGTGGATAATTTCAAAAAATATGTCGCCGGGCTTGATCCCTACGTTGCAAATAATTTTCCCGCTCTGAATCAACGGACTCCCCTGCCCGCTGGCTACGTTGCGGCGATTCACTGGCCATCGGTGGCCGGCAAGCAATACGTCATCGAACGCTCCTTTACTTTATTTGAAGGTGACTGGACGAGCATCTCCACCAACACCGGAACCGGTGGCGAGTTGGAATTTGACGACGACAATACCGACGACGTGAAGTTTTACCGCGTGAGAATTGTGCCGTGAAGCCAGTGGGACAGACGTCCCGCCTGTCTATCAAAGTGCGTCTCGCCCGATTTTCAAAACGAAAACAAAGGACAGGCGAGACGCACTGTCCCACTACACCTGCCGCAGAAACTCGAAAGCAAAAAGCCCCGTCGCATGGCCGTCCGCCCACACGGGCTGAATCGCATAACCGCCCACGCTGATGAGACGCGTCAACACAAACGACTTCGCCGTCAGCGGCGTCTCGGGATTTTTGTAGAGGTTGCCCATGATGTCCGTCTCGCCCTTGCAACCCGCGCACGGGCAGGCCCGGCGCAATTTTTCCAGCGGGATAAAACTCTCACTGCCATCGCTCCACTTCACGGCCAGTTCGGTTCCGATGGTTTGAATGTCGAGCGGGCGCATCAGCGTTTCCTCAATTGTTTTTCAAAGGCCGCCAGCGTCTCCGGGCTGACGTGATGCTCAATCCCCTCGGCATCCAGCTCCGCAACTTTTTCTGAAATACCCAGCGACCTCAAAAAAGCCGTCACCGTCTCGTGCCGCCGCTTGCACTCCGCCGCCAGCTTGCAGCCCACTTCCGTCAGTAAAATCGCGCGGTAAGGCTTGGTGTTCACATAACCCGACGACTGCAAGCGCGCCAGCGTGCGGTTGACCGAAACATGCGTCACGCCCAGCCGTCGCGCCAAGTCCACCACCCGCGCCTCACCCCGCGAGGCCGACAAATCCGCAATGGCCTCAACATAATCCTGCGCCGTCTCCGCCGCGCGATCCCGCCGCGAACGCCGCAAACTTTCCGCCTGCTGCGCCGGCGGACGCGGCGACAGCGCCACGACAGATTTATTTTTTGGGGAAACGGAACGTGCCATTTGATTGTCACCATTGAAACCGCCACCTGCTTGCCGGTCGAGATTTTTTAATTTGTAACCTAGGCTACATTTTTGTTGACGCGCTGCTTTAGGAATGTAACCTAGGCTACAAATGAAGGAAGCTGTGGACAAACAACGTGCCGACGGCTGGCGCAAGGCCAGCCCGTCGCCCAGCCTGCCGGAATCGCACGCCACCATTCCCGTGCCGAAAAACCTCGGCTTCTGGCGCAAGCTGCTCGCGTTTTCCGGCCCCGGCTACCTCGTCGCCGTCGGCTACATGGATCCCGGCAACTGGGCGACCGATCTCGCGGGCGGTTCCGCCTTTGGCTACACGCTGCTCTCGGTCATTTTGCTCTCGAACCTCATGGCGATTCTCCTGCAATCGCTTTGTGCCAAGCTCGGCATCGTCACCGGACGCGACCTCGCGCAAGCCTGCCGCGACAGTTATTCCAAACCCGTTTCCGTTTTCTTATGGCTGATGTGCGAAATCGCCATCTGCGCCTGCGACCTCGCGGAAGTTATCGGCTCGGCCATCGCGTTGAATTTATTGTTTCACATCCCGCTCGTGTGGGGCGTGTGCCTCACCGCGCTCGACGTGCTCGTCGTGATGTTTCTCCAGAACAAAGGTTTTCGCTATCTCGAAGCACTCGTCATCACGCTCATCCTGCTCATCGGCGGCTGTTTTCTTTTGGAAATTATTTTTTCCAAACCGGAATTTGCGGCGGTGTTTGCCGGTTTCATTCCCAAGGCAGAAGTCGTCACCAACCCGGCCATGCTCTTTGTCGCCATCGGCATTCTTGGCGCGACGGTGATGCCGCATAATTTGTATCTCCACTCGTCCATCGTGCAGACGCGCAAATACGAACAGACGCCCGAAGGCAAACGCGAAGCCATCAAGTTCGCCACGATTGATTCCACCACCGCGCTGATGTTCGCGCTGTTCATCAACGCCGCCATTCTCATCGTGAGTGCCGCCAGCTTCCACACGACCGGCCAGCACGAGGTGGCGGAAATTCAGGATGCCTACCAACTCCTTTCGCCCACGCTCGGCGTCGGCATGGCCAGCGCCATCTTCGCCATCGCGCTGCTGGCGTCCGGCCAGAACTCCACGCTCACCGGCACGCTCGCCGGACAGATTGTCATGGAAGGATTTCTCAACATCCGCTTGCGCCCGTGGCTGCGGCGGCTCATCACGCGCGGCGTCGCCATCGTGCCCGCCGTGATTGTCACCATGATTTACGGCGAGAGCGGCACGGCGAAACTGCTCGTCATCAGCCAGGTCATCTTGAGCCTGCAACTTTCTTTTGCCGTCATCCCGCTGATTTTATTCACCAGCGACCGACGCAAGATGGGTGAATTTGTGAACGCGTGCTGGATGAAAATTCTTGCGTGGCTCGTTGCCGCTGTCATCGTCGTGTTGAACGTGAAATTCCTTTTGGATTACTTTGGCGTGACTGGAAAATAAATCCCATGTATCGCAAAATCCTCATCGCCCTCGACAACGGCCCGGCAGATGCCGCCGTCGTGCCGCACGTCGCGGAACTCGCCGCAAAATTCGGCTCGGAAATTTTGCTACTGCACGTCGCCGATGGTTTTGCCGCGCGCTGCTTCGACCAGTTGAAACTCACCGAGTCCGAGGAGATGAAAACCGACGTCGCCTATCTTGAAAAAATCGCCGCCGAGTTGCGGGCGAAAAAATTATCCGTGGCCACCAAGCTGGCACTCGGCAATCCGCCCACGGAAATTTTGAAAGCAGCAGCAGCCGAGAAGTGTGATTTGATCGCGCTCGCCGGCCACGGCCACCGGTTGTTCGGCGACATCTTTCACGGCAGCACCATCACCGAAGTCCGGCACAACACCACGATTCCATTGCTCATCGTGCGCGCGCCGAAAAAGTAGCGACCGTAGTTCAGTGACGGAATTTCAAGGCTGCAAGACGAGTCGGTAAAACTTTTGCTCCGCCCCGTTCAGAAGATTTGTCTCCGTAAAGCTGGCGGTGTTGGTCGCAGCGGTGAGGTTGACCAGGCTCTGCCAGTTGGCCGGCGCAAGATTGGTGGTGGACTGGACTTCGTATTTCAATCCCGCCAAAGCATTCCACTCCAGTTGCAAGTCGCCGCCGCTGACGGCGACACTTTGAAACCGCACCGGCGGCACGGGAATCACACTCACGTCATCGAAGCCGAAGTAGTTCGGGTCGTTGCGCTCGGCGAATTGTAAAGCCGTGTTGGTGCCGGACGCAGTGACGAGGAATTGAAAATTGGTCCACGCAAACGTCGGCGGGTTCACGAGGTTGATCAAATTCGTGCCGTCCCAACTCGCATTGAATTGCTGCCCGCTGCCGGACGCCGGATTATTCAGCCAGCACGAAAATTGATACAACTGATTCGAGGTCGTCGGCAAATTCTGCGTGAGCGTGGCTAAGTATCCGCCCTGCCCCAGAAATGCGCCGAAGTTGCCGGAGTGAACGAGACCAGGAAAATCATTTTCCGTGGCGACGACATTGAAAACGAGGTTGCCCACGACGGTGTCGCCCACCAATGTCCACGCAGTGAAATCGCCCGTCTCAAAGCCGCCGTTCACCACGATGGACTGACCCACGGCCAACTGCACCGAGACCGCTTGCACGCGCGACAACATTTCATTCGTCACCAACAGCAACGCGACGTGGCTGGCGGCGGGCAAAATCTCGGCGTTCAGAAGTTGCAGCGTGAGATTGGTGGAATCATTCGCCGCCAGCGTTCCGTTGTTCGCCGAAACCGTCAGCCACGGAGCCGCGCCGCCGACCGACCAGGGCAAACTCGTTGCGCCCGTGTTCGTCAGTGTGATGCTCCAATTGTTTTGCGTGAAGGGTCCGCCCACCACACCGCTCGCCGAAAAAATCGTCTGCGGCCGGATGACTAAATTGTCCGGCGTGGTCAACGCGTTAATGAGATTGGTTCCGGCGGGC
>JBEEMY010000122.1:0-6634 GCA_041192415.1 Verrucomicrobiota bacterium
CAGCCTCAGTGCCGCCGCTGGAAGTTTACGTGACCTCGTTCACAAATTCAGGCGGGTTTGCGGATTCCAATCACGTATTTGTGCCTTTGACCCTGTTGTTTGTCGGCCCGTGTTTTTATGTGGGCTACACGAGAAAACCGCCCAAGGAAGTTGATCTGATAAATAATTTCAATGCTCACCGGGCAGCATTTGAGCAATTAAGAGACATGCTCATAGCCGATACAAACATTAGCCGGATAGGAACCTGGGGCGTTGACATCCGCAAACCATTTTGTATGGGGTATCCGACCGAAAAACAATTCCCGCTGGAACGATTTAAAAAATATCAGACGCTTCTTAAGGAAGCTGGCGGCAAGGTGCTCTCACGCCGCGAAGGTGATACGGTCGAACCAGAACCAAGCATTTGCGTGTGGGCTTGGGGTTGGGCTGGAACAAGCAGACACATTGGTATCTGTTGGCTCAATCAATCACCTACCAACCAAATTTCAACACTGGATGGTTACAATAGTGGTTTGGAGGACGGTTGGGCTTACCGCCACATTGACTCCAACTGGTATTTTTGGACGGATTTATAGTGCATCAACTGAACCACAACAATTCAACCTCTAACCGGGTGGCCATTGCAGATGGCGTCCACCAAGAATGTGGCAATGCAGATGCGGCACGGTTTCGCCGCCGTCCGCGCCGTTGTTGATGACGAGGCGGTAGCCGGTTTTATCCAGGCCAAGCTGGGCGGCGACTTCGGCGGCTTTGAGCAGGAGATGGCCGAGGAGTTTCTGGTCGTCCGCCTGCGCCTCGGCAATGCGTGGAACCGGTTTCTTCGGAACGATGACGATGTGCACGGGCGCCTGCGGATTGATGTCGCGGAAGGCGAGGACATGGTCGTCTTCAAAAACGATGGCGGCGGGGATTTCGCGCGCGGCGATTTTTTCAAACAGGGTTTTGCTCATAGCCAAAGTTTAGACACGAATTTCACTAATTAACACGAAGGCCAAAAAACAATTCGTGAGAATTTGTGCAATTCGTGTCTGAAATTTTATTCCACCACCAGCGCGCACTCGTTCTGCTCCGGCTCGGCGGTGAGGCAGTGGCGAAGGTAATCCACGATCTGTTCGGACATCTTTTCGCAGCGCGGGCCCCAGCGACGCGCGCCGGCAAGCTGCTTGGCGCAACCGCGCAAACCGCGAAAGCGCAGCACGCGCGGCGAGTGACGGAGCTGGTCGCGGAGTTCAGTGCGGAGACGCGGGAAGAAAAAGAGTTCCAGGTTCTCGGCGGATTCGCTTGCGAGGTGCGCGAGGTCGGATTCTCGCTGCACGGTTTCCAGCGCGGACTGGTCGGCGAAAAGTGTGAGGCCAAGTCCGTGCAGAACTTTTTCGAGCGCCTGCGCAAATTCACCGACGGTCACAGTCTCGCGTTCGAGTTCCACTTTGAAATAGTGAAACACGGAGGCGGAGGCGTGGCGGAGCATTTCGGCGTCGAGCATTCCCTCGGAGTTGCCGGCAATCTCGATGGTGATCATCTCGACCGAGCAGGGAATGCTTTCGCCATTCGTGAGTTGGAAAATAAGATGATCCGATTGGAGCGCAATCATTTCGCAGCCTCCAGTTTTTGGACTTCCTGCACAAAGTCGGTCGCTTCCTGAAACCGGCGATACACACTGGCGAAGCGGACATACGCGACGTCATCGAGTTCGCGCAAACCGTCCATGACCATCTTGCCGATGGCGTCGCCAGGAACTTCGCTGTCAAATTTTGCGGTCACGACGGCGACGATGTGATCCACGAGATCTTCCATTGCCTTGAGTGAGACGGGACGTTTCTGGCAGGCCTTGCGGATGCCGGATAAAAGTTTGTCGCGGGAAAATTCTTCCCGACGGTTGTCGCGTTTCAAAACCATCAGGCCTTCGTGTTCAACTTCTTCGTAAGTGGTAAAACGGTGGGTGCACTGGAGACATTCGCGACGGCGGCGGATGGTCGCGCCTTCTCGGGAGGCACGCGAATCAATGACTTTATCTTCCTGACAACCGCATTTAGGGCAACGCATAAAACCACTCGTAATTGTGGTTGCTTGTTTGTAACACACATGATTTTGCGGTGTCAAGGAGGGGTTATTGACCGAAACCGGTTGGATGAGGCGGGCTTTTAACGAAAACGGCTCTTGCCATCAGGGGGTTTTTGGTTAAGTTCTGCGGCTCGCGTTTTTGGAACAAATCCAGCGCGCAACCTTTTTAATTTTAATACTTATGGCAGCAACAGCAGGTGACCTCCGGCGCGGCATGGCAATCAATTACAACGGCGACATCGCGGTCGTCCTCGAAATGCAACATCGCACGCCGGGCAACCTTCGCGCGTTCGTGCAAGCCACGCTCCGCAGCATCAAGACCGGCAAGTCCTCCGATGTGCGCTTCAGCTCCACGGAAAAAGTTGAGACCGTGCCGATGATCACCACCAAGATGGAATACAGCTACAAAGACGGCACAGATTACGTTTTTACTGACCCGGAAAACTACGAGACCGTCACGCTCGCGGCGGAACTCGTCGGCGAAGCGAAAGATTATCTCGTCGAAAACGGGCTCGTCACCGTGACGTTCGTGGAAGAAAAAGCCGTGACCGTGGAAATTCCGTCCAGCGTTATCCTCACCGTAACCGACGCGCCGGAAGGCATCCGTGGCGATTCCGCAAACAATATGCACAAGCCCGCCATTGTCGAAACCGGCATCAGCGTGCAAGTGCCGCTCTTCATCAAGACCGGCGAAAAGATCAAGGTGGACACGCGCACCGGCAAATACATGGAACGCGCCTGATTTTTTTGGCAACGTAAATTTCCAAGCCCGCCGATTGGCGGGCTTTTTTATTCACTGAAACTTTACGAGGAATTGCTTTCAAACCCGGAACGCTTCGGTTAATCCTGTGCCAGCGCCTATGTCAAACCAGCCTCAAGGCGAAAAAATCTATCGCGGCATCGCCGTGTCCGGCGGCGTTTGTCGAGGTAAAGTCCTGGTCCTCCACCGCGCGCGGCACATCATCACGCGTCGGGAAATTTCCGCAGACTCCGTCCCCGGCGAAATCAAACGCTTCGAGCACACGCTCGTCCGCACCCGCACCCAGATCAGGGAAGTCCAGCGCCGCGTTACCGAGAATATGAGCAGCAGCGAGGGCGATATTTTTGAAGCGCACCTCTTGATGCTCGAAGACCGCGTGGTGATTGATGAAGTTTTCCGTCTGATCCGCGAGGAACGTATCAACGCGGACTTCGCCTACCACTCGGTTTCCGCCCGCTACATCGCCGCGATGGAACAGGTGGAGGACGATTATCTTCGCGAGCGCGCCGCCGACATGAAAGATTTGACCGCGCGCGTCCTCGATAATTTGCTCGAAGTAAAAGACGCCTTCGACCTCAAGCATCTTTCTGAACCGTGCATCCTCGTCGCGCATGATTTAAGCCCGTCCACCACCGCCCAGCTCGACAAAAAACTCGTGCTCGGCTTCGCCACGGACATCGGCGGCAAGACGTCCCACACGGCCATCATGGCGCGCTCGCTGGACATCCCGGCCATCGTCGGCCTGAAAAACATCAGCGAAGAATTGCAGACGGGCGACTACGCGTTGATTGATGGCTACAACGGAACCGTGGTCATCAATCCCACCGACTCGACGCTGTTTGAATACGGCCAACTTGAAAAAAACAAAGCCACGCTCGACGAAAAATTGCGCGAGGTGCAGTGGCTCCCCGCCGTCACCCTCGACGGCAAGGCGATCCACCTTTCAGCGAACATCGAAGACCAATTCGATGTTGAAGCCGTGCTCCAGCATGGCGCGGAAGGGGTTGGACTTTTCCGCACGGAATTCCTTTTCATCAACCGCGAAAATTTGCCCGGCGAAGAAGACCAGTATCAAGTCTATCGGCAAGTCGCCGCCGCGTTGAAACCGCAGCACGTCATCATCCGCACGCTGGATTTGGGCGGCGACAAGTTCGCGTCTCACTTGCAACTCGCGAAGGAAGTGAATCCCTTTCTCGGCTGGCGCGCGATCCGGTTCTGCCTCGCGCAGCCGGAAATGTTCCGCGCCCAGCTCCGCGCCATCCTCCGCGCCAGTGCCGAGGGCAACGTCAAGATGATGTATCCGATGATTTCCGGCCTCGACGAATGGAATCGCGCCACCGCGTTGCTCGAGCAATGCAAAGTTGAGTTGCGCGCGGAGAAAATTGCCTTCGATGAAAACCTCGAAGTCGGCGCGATGATTGAAATTCCTTCCGCCGCGCTCATTGCCGACTCACTCGCCAAGCGCGTGAAATTTTTCAGCATCGGCTCCAACGATCTCATCCAATACACACTCGCGGCCGACCGCACGAACGAAAAAGTTTCACACCTCTACGAACCGACGCATCCGGGCATTTTGCGCCTCATCAAAATGACCGTGGATGCCGCGCACAAGGCCGGCATCTGGGCTGGTGTCTGCGGCGAAATCGGCGGCGACCCGGTGCTGGTGCCGTTGCTCATCGGCCTGGGCGTGGATGAATTGAGTTGCGCGCCCGCCGTGATTCCCGAAGTGAAATATATGATCCGCCGCACCAAAAATTCCGAGGCGCAGGCGCTCGCCGACTTCGCGCTCGGCTGCGAATCGCCCTCGGAAATCTACGCCCGCTGCGTCGAGCTCGCCCGCGCCACCGCGCCGAGCTTGTTTGAGAACAAGACGTAAAAATCGCGGACGGGCGGGATTGTTTCAAAAATACAGCTCGGCTGGCACCGCAGTAGATGCTGCCGTCATCTCACTGTGCCGCCAAAATTTCCGCCCGCAACTGCCCAAGGTTTTGTTGCGGCAGACGCCGGTCACGCGAATCCTCCACCATTTTTTCCGCTCCCACATGACCGTCGGCAAAGGTGACGTTGGCGCGTTCCGCATGGCGGAAATGGCCGTGCGCGTAGTAGCTCGCGCTGGAAAAATTCGTGGCGGCATCGAGGTAATACCATTCTTCCAACATCGGATGGCTGTGCGAGGCGGGCGCTTGAAAATCATTCGCCTGCGCCGCGTCGGCAAAAATGGCGGTGTCGGAAATGTTGCGAAGCTGGCCCATGTTCACCGGCGCAGCGGCGGCTGAAAGCCGCGTGTTGTAGCCGTAGCTGCACACCACATTCGTGGCCTTCAACTTGAATTGCGAGTTGAACGCGTCGAGCGACGGGCACAGCCGCACGTCGGAGCCGTTGAGATACGGAAACAATTTTCCGGTGGCCAAATCAAACGGGCGCTGGCCTTCGGGCTGGCTGTTGTTGAGCCAGCCAAACCACCACAGCGTGCCGCTGTTGGTGTTGCCATCGGAAAGTTTGAAACATTTTCCAGCGTTGTCGTCCCAATACAAAACGGCGGCGATGCCGAGTTGGCGGAGATTGCTCTGGCAGTCCGCGCGTTTGGCGGCGGCTTTGGCCTTGCCCAACGCGGGCAGCAGCATCGCAGAAAGGATCGCGATGATGGCGATGACGACGAGCAATTCGATGAGCGTAAATGCCGCGCGGCGCACAGCCTGCGGCTGATTTTGCGTGGCAAAACTTTTTTCAATGCGGAATTTTTCCACGCACGACTGGCAGATGCAGGCGCGGTTGCGGAGATTTTCTGGGATACGGGCGAGGAGTTCGTCGGTGATCTCCGCGTCCGCGCACCAGCAACGACCCTTGAAGGCGGCGGGCGAACAGAGCTGACACTCGTTCGCCGCGCCGCACAAGGGGCAGGCTGCGGGATTGAAAAATTTCTGGGTCATGGCCGGTCGGCGCGGACTCGGTAAAAAGCATTGCTGCCGGGTGAATTGGTGTCCGTCAGCGTCATCACCACGTTGGCGTTGGTGGAGTTGAAGGAATTGATTTCCGCCCACGCCGTCAGATTCGTGGAGTGCTGCAAAACATAATGCCATTTATCTTGGCCGGTGAATTGCACCTGCCACTGGCCGCCGGAAAAATTCACGGCGAGATTTTGCACCGGCGGCGGCGGCACGGTCACGACGAGGTTGCCCACCGTGCCGTGCGCGAGGACGGAATCATAGTCATCGCCAAAACTACTGTAGCTGCTGATGGAAAAAGTGTCGGCAAAAAAATTATCGTTGGTCGCAAATCCGTTGGCTTGGTTCAGCACCAACGGCGGCAAGCTGGCGAGGGCGATGCCGCTGTTGGTCAACGTGAGCGTCGCTGTCTGGTTGCTCGCAGTGTAAGTCATGGTCACGCGCACGCTCTGATTGGTGGGCAGAATCACGTCAAACGGCGCGATGTAACCGGGGCAGTAGTCGTAGCTGTTCACGCCGGAAATAAACGACGGCACGGCGGCGGCATCCGAGGGATAAACAAAATCACCAAAGGTGTAATAACCGTCAGGATAATAGTCGAACTCCGCAAAGTTGGGCGCGTAGCCGTAAATGCCGCGTCCAAAACTGCTGTCGCTCACCACGGAAAATTTCACGAAACCGAGCGCGATCTGCAACGGCCCGGTCTTGAATGGTTCAATGCCGCTGGCGATGTCGCTCAAGTTCAAATCGAACTCAATGCTAAAATCGTCATCGCGCGTGAGAATGGTTCCGAGTGGGTGATAGAAATAGCTGTTGGTGCGACGCGAATCCCAAGTCACCGCGAGGTTGTTGCTGGCAGAATTCCAGA
>JBEEMY010000123.1:0-6604 GCA_041192415.1 Verrucomicrobiota bacterium
GTTGCGCCCCAATGATTCCCTGCTGTTCAGCGCCAACCTCGCACCCGGCGACGACTACGCTGCGGGCATGAAAAAGATTCTCCCACAATACGACAACCCGCTCACGCGCGACTGGCTCGCGGCGTTTCTTTACGATCTCGGCGTGGAGCCGCGTGACGGTGATTTGCATTTCAGCATCGAGACCGGCGGTTTGGACTTGCAACGCTTCGTGGCCAAATTTCATTTCCGCCGGGCACGCCAGATTAAAGTTAGCGGTGAAGAATTTATTTTTGCGCGCGGCGAAGCCATCCAACTTTTTTTCTCCTACCGCTACACACCGGAACGCGTTTGCAAAATTCTGGCGCGGCACGGCCTCGCGGTTGGCGAACAATGGATTACCCAGTCTGGTGAAGAAGGTGTTTTTCTCTGTCAGCGCGGTTAAACTATTCCTGAATTATTTATGCCTTGGTTTTATCTCATCCTCGCGGGCCTGCTGGAAATCGGCTGGGCGGTCGGCATGAAATACACGAACGGTTTCACGCGGCTTTGGCCGACGGCGGCGACGTTTGCCACGATGACCGTGAGTTTCTGGCTGCTCTCGCTCTCGCTGAAAACGATCCCGATGGGCACGGCTTACGCAGTGTGGACGGGCATCGGTGCGGCGGGCACGGCGACGGTGGGAATGCTTTTCCTCGGCGAGCCGCGCGAAGTGGCGCGCATCGTTTGTCTGGTGATGATCGTCGCGGGCACGGCGGGATTGAAATTATTTTCGGCCAAGGTGGGATGAGCGTTCGCAATAAAATCATTGTCCGCAAAAATTCTTCCTGCCAGCATCACCGCCGAAACCAACGCCGCTCCGCCCGATGAAAATTTTGTTCAACTGCACGCTGCCGTTCGCCCTCGCGCATGGCGGGCAAGCCATCCAGATTGAACGCACGCTCGCCTCGCTCACTGAAATCGGCGTCGCCGCCGAGCCGCTCCGCTGGTGGGACGCGGCGCAGACCGGCGACCTCATCCACTACGTCGGCATCATGCCAGTAGATCAGATCCAGTTTGCCCGGCAAAAAAAAATCAAGGTCGTCATCGCCAATCTCCTCACCGCGCAAGGCTCGCAGACGCCGCTCCAGCGCGGTGCGCGCCGCGTGTTCCGCTGGGGCGTGGAAAGTTTTGCGCCCCGCGTCATGGCCCACGCTTTCGGCTGGGAAAGTTATCGTCAGGCGGATGCGCTCATCGCGCTCACGTCGTGGGAAAAGCATCTGATGGCATACAAGTTTGGCGCGTCGCCGGAAAAAATCTTCGTGGTGCCAAACGGCGTGGAGCCGGAATTTTTCGCCACCCCAAAAACCGAACGCGGTGAATGGCTGGTCTGCACAGCGACCATCACCGAACGCAAACGCGTGCTGGAACTCGCGCAAGCCGCCGTCGCCGCGCAGACACCCGTGTGGATTCTCGGCAAGGCTTATGCAGAGAACGATGATTACGCGCAGAAATTTTTTGCGCTCGCCAAGGCAAATCCAAAATTCATCCGCTATGAGGGCGGTGTGAACGACCGCGCCGCGCTCGCAAAAATTTACCGTGCCGCGCGCGGCTTTGTGCTGTTGAGCGCGATGGAAAGTTTAAGCCTCTCCGCGCTCGAAGCCGCCGCGTGTGAATGTCCGCTGCTCTTGAGCGACTTGCCGTGGGCGCGCAGCTCGTTCGCGGTCGGCACGCAATTCTGCCCCGTCACCGATTCGGTGAACGCCACCGCCGCCGCGCTGAAAAAATTCTACGCCACTGCACCGACCTTGCCCGTGCCGCCGAAACCTGCGACCTGGCCGGACGTAGCGCGTCAGTTCAAAACCATCTACGAAAAAGTTTTGGCCGGATGAGGCGAAATTTGTTGTTTGGCTGGAGGCCAAATGTCAGCACGTTCCCAGAATGGATGTCATTGCAAAAGCCTTGAGCGGCGGGCATGATTTTCCGCCAGCAACAATAATTTATGAGCGTCGCTTTAGTCACCGGTTCCGCCGGACTTATCGGTTCTGAAACTTGCCAGCGCTTTCACGCGGAAGGCTATGACGTGGTGGGCGTGGACAACGATATGCGGGCGCGCTTTTTCGGCGCCGAGGCTTCCACTGCGCTCACGCGCACCAAGCTGGAAAAATCGCTCAAGAACTACCGGCACGAAGCCGTGGACATCCGCGACAACGACGCGGTGAACAAACTCTTCACCAAACTCGGCTCCTCCGTGAAAGTGGTCGTCCACACCGCCGCGCAACCGTCGCACGACTGGGCGGCGCGCGAACCGCACACGGATTTTTCTGTCAACGCCGTCGGCACTTTGAATCTGCTCGAAGCGGCGCGGCAGCATTGTCCCGAAGCGGTTTTCATTTTCACCAGCACCAACAAGGTTTATGGCGACACGCCAAACCTGCTGCCGTTGCGCGAACTGGAATTGCGTTGGGAAATTGATCCGGCGCACACGTATCACGAGGGCATTGATGAAACGATGTCCATTGACCAGACGAAGCACTCACTCTTCGGCGCGAGCAAAGTTGCGGCAGATATTTTGGTGCAGGAATATGGCCGTTACTTCGGCATGAAGACGGCAATTTTTCGCGGCGGTTGTCTCACCGGCCCGGCGCACGCAGGCACGGAGTTGCACGGCTTTCTTGCCTACCTGATGAAATGCACCGCGACTGGCCGGCCGTATCGCGTGTTCGGTTACAAGGGCAAGCAGGTGCGCGACAACATTCACAGTCACGACCTCGTTGAGGCGTTCTGGCAATTCACTTTGCAGCCGCGCTCTGGCGAAGTCTATAACATGGGCGGCAGCCGCCACTCGAATTGCTCCATGCTCGAGGCCATCGGGATGTGCGAAAAAATCAGCGGCAAAAAACTCGACTACACCTACGTCGAGGACAACCGCATCGGCGACCACATCTGGTATGTAAGTGACGTTCGGAAATTTCAGAAGCATTATCCGAATTGGAAATATCAATTCGATTTGAAGGCGATCTTGGAACAGATTCACGCCGCAGTTATCGCCTGATTTTTAGCCACAGATGAAACACAGATAAAAATTATTTTCTGTCTGTCATCTGTGTTTCATCTGTGAAAATCTGTGGCTAAAGAAAAATGAAAATTTTAATCACCGGCATCTGTGGCTTCGTGGGCAGCACGCTCACGCGGGCGTTGTTGGAATCGTCGCCCGGCTTGCAGATTGTCGGTGTGGATAATTTCATCCGCCCCGGCAGCGAACTCAACCGCCGCGAACTCGCCAAGCTCGGCGTAAAAATCATCCACGCTGATGTCCGCAGCGCAACGGATTTTGAAACGCTCCCCGCTGCTGACTTCGTGATTGATGCTGCTGCGAATCCCAGCGTGCTCGCCGGCGTGGACGGCAAAACCAGCTCGCGCCAGTTGCTCGAGCACAATCTTTGGGGCACGGTCAACATTTTGGAATACTGCAAGACGCACCGCGCCGGCTTGATTTTATTGAGCACCAGCCGCGTTTATTCCGTGCCACCGCTCGCGTCGCTGCCGATGGAGCTGCATCAAAAAGCGTTTCGCCCGAAGCAAAATGAAAAATTGCCGGTAGGAATTTCCGCCGCTGGTGTCAGTGAAACATTTTCTACCGCGCCGCCCATTTCACTTTACGGTTCGAGCAAGCTCGCGAGCGAAGCCGTCGCGCTGGAATACGCAGAGACGTTTCAATTTCCGGTTTGGGTCAACCGCTGCGGCGTGCTCGCGGGCGCGGGACAATTTGGCAAAGCCGACCAGGGAATTTTTTCATTCTGGCTCAACTCGCATCTGCGCCGTCGTCCGCTGAAATACATCGGCTTCGATGGCGGCGGCCATCAGGTGCGGGACTGTCTGCATCCGCGCGATCTCGCGCCGGTGTTGTTGGCGCAGATGAAATCCAACGGCAAGGACAAGCCACACATCGCGAATTTCAGCGGCGGCGCAAAGAATTCCATGTCGCTCGCGCAATTACACGACTGGTGCGACGCGCGTTTCGGCAAGCACAGCGTCGCCACGGATGCGAACCCGCGCCCGTTCGATATTCCGTGGATGATTTTGGATTCGTCACTCGCGGAAAAAACGTGGAACTGGTCGCCGCAGATTTTGTTGCCGCAGGTGCTGGATGAAATTGCCGCGCACGCGGAACAAAATCCGAACTGGCTAGAGATTTCCAATTCCTGATGAAAAACTTTTTAGCCGCAAAAAGTCACAAAAGGCGCAAAATATTTGGAGGTTTTCATTTTGCGCCTTTTGTGCTTTTTTGCGGCCAGAAATAAAAATGAATTCACCCGCGCCCAATCCGGCTGCGCCGCCGCTACAACTTTTGTCCATCGTCATTCCCGCGCGCGACGAGGCAGGAGCGTTGCCCGCCACCGTCGAACATCTTCATCTGGAGATGAACCTAAATAAAATTCCGCACGAGATTCTCGTGGTGGACGACGGCAGCACGGATGCGACATGGGCGGTGCTGCAAGAATTGCGGAAGAAAATTCCCGCGCTCTATCCCATTCAGAATACCGGCCAACATGGTTTTGGCCGCGCGGTCACCTTCGGCCTGCGCCGTTGCACCGGCGATGCCGTGGTGATCATGATGGCCGACGAGTCCGACGACGTGCGCGAAGTGGCGGCTTATTGGAAGAAGTTGAACGAAGGTTGGGACTGCGTGTTTGGCAGCCGCTTCATCAAAGGCGGCGGCGTGATTGATTACCCGCGCGTGAAACTTTATTTGAACCGCGTGGTGAATTTTTTAATCCGGGTCGTTTTCGGAGTTTCCCTGAATGACACCACGAACGCCTTCAAAGCGTATCGGCGCACGGTCATTCTGGGCTGCGAACCATTGATCTCGCCGCATTTTAATTTGACGGTGGAACTGCCGCTCAAGGCCATGGTGCGCAACTATTCGTGGACGGTCATGCCCATCACCTGGCGCAACCGGCGGTTTGGCGAGCCCAAGCTCAAGCTCCGGGAGATGGGCAGCCGCTATTTTTTCATCTGCGCCTACGTCTGGCTGGAAAAATATTTCAGCCGGGGTGATTACCAGAAGACGCGGATAAAATAGCTATCTGGGCGGCGGCAACATTTCACGGGTTGCCGTCAGCGGCGTTGCCGCTTACTTTTTGCGCGTGCCGGAAAAAGTCCCTTCACCAAAATTTTCACCGCTGCTCTTACTGCTGCGCGTGAACGCCGTCCACAGTTGGCGACGGCTGCTCGCCATCCGGCAGCAATCGCGGCTGCTCACGGGCATCATCGGATTATTTATCGCGGGCTATCTGGTGCTGGCGTTCGAGCTGTTTTATTGGGGCATGAAATTCATGGCCAAGTTTCCCGGCCTCGGCGCGGTGCTGACGGAGCGGCTGATGTTCACGCTCTTCGCTTTTCTCTTCGTGCTGCTGTTGTTGAGCAACCTCGTCATCGCTTACACAAATTTATTTCGCAACCGGGAAACGTCCTTTCTCCTATCGTTGCCGGTTTCCACGCAGACCATCTTCAACTGGAAATTCATCGAGACGAGCATCCTTGCGTCGTGGGCGTTTTTATTTTTAATCGCGCCGCTGCTCGTCGCGTTTGGGCTGGTGCGCGATGTGCCGTGGCATTTTTATCCGCTGACCGTGCTACTCATTGGGCTGTTTGTGATTTTGCCCGGCGTGTTTGGCTCGGCGGCAGCCATCGTCATCGGACGGCATCTGGACCGGAAAAGTTTTCAGATTGTCCTGCTGCTGCTCGCGGTGGTGCTGCTCGCCTTCGTCGCGTTTTGGTGGAAGGCGAACCCGGTGGACGACGACCTGCTCGATAAGCGCACCTGGGAGGCGCTGGACAAATTGCTCGCCAAGACGCGCTTCACGCTCTCGCCGGTGTTGCCGAGCTACTGGCTCTCCACCGCCGTGCTGCAATGGGCCGAGGGCATCGCGCAGAACGCGCTCTTCTTTGCCGGCGTGCTGTTGAGCCACACGCTATTCTTCGGCAGCCTCGCGTTCACGCGGTTTGGAAATCTTTTTTACGACACTGCCTCCGCCGTTCAAAGTCGGGGCGGTGGCAGATTCAAATTTAATTTTCGCCGCGCCAAAAAAATTTCCCGTGCGCCGGGCTTTTTGGAAAGGCTCGTGGAAAAAATTCCGTTTCTCCAGCCGGACACCCGCGCCATCGCCGTGAAAGATTTGCGGATGTTCTGGCGCGACACCACGCAATGGGGCCAGTCCGTGATGTTCTTCGGCCTGCTCGGCGCCTACATCATCAACCTGCGCAACTTCACACATCAGCTCACCAGCCCGTTTTGGATTCACGCCGTCGCGTTCCTCAACCTCGGCGCGTGCGCCTTCAACCTCGCCTCCGTCACCACGCGGTTTGTGTTCCCGCAATTTTCCCTCGAAGGTTCCCGCCTGTGGATTGTCGGAATGTCGCCGATGGGTTTGCCGCGCATCGTGCAGACGAAATACTGGCTCGCCAGCATCCTCTCGCTCGTCGTCACGCTCGGCCTCGTCATCCTCTCCTGCTGGCTGCTGAAAATGCCGTGGGACGACGTCGCTTTTTTCGGCGCAGTCATCACCGTGATGACCTTTGCGCTCAACGGCCTCGCCACCGGCCTAGGTGTGCTGTTTCCAAACGTGAAAGAAACCAACCCGAA
>JBEEMY010000124.1:0-6575 GCA_041192415.1 Verrucomicrobiota bacterium
CCGCCGACGCTTACGAGGGGTTGCTGCAAAAGAACGCCGTGGACGTGAAAGGCGGGGCGGGCCAATATTTCACGCCGCGCCCGCTCATCGCCGCGATGGTGGATGTGGTCGCGCCGCAACCGAGTCAGGCCATTTGTGATCCGGCGTGTGGCACGGGTGGTTTCCTGCTCGCGGCACATGATTATCTGGCCAAGCATCACGCGCTGGACCGGGCGCAAAAGAAGAAGCTCAAGAGCGGCACGTTCTTCGGCATCGAGCTGGTGGACAGCGTCACGCGGCTTAGGGCGGGTGTAGGGTCTTCATTTTGACTGCGATGGTTGGCACCCGATTTTATCTAATGACCACCGGTGTTTATGCGGTCACTGCCAATGAAAATATTGCGCGTGTGATAATGGATGCTTTTCCCATAAACAGGCTATTTAGGGGATGAAGCACCGATGCTGAATTTTTGCCGGCAAATATCCGGCAGGCATGGTGCGCCAACAAAAAGAAACACATGAAAACGTCAGCAAACTCATCCATCAACAATCCACAGCATCTTCATAATTCACACGCCGGGGAGCGCGAGGGCACGGGGCAAACATCACAGAAACGGCTCCAAACGGTTCCCCCTGACATCCAATACGCTACGAGGCGATCTATGGACGGCCGGTGCGCGAATTATTCGCCGGGATGTATCAGCAGGCGGGACAGGCCGTGGCGGCGCGAGCCAGAATCCTGAACTTTCGCACGGTTCGGAAATCCGACGTGCGGAAAGAGGCAACCATTATTCAACTGGCTGCGAAAGCCAGCGTTAATCCAGCTATGCACTGATTCAAAACAAACAGGTTCGTATTTTAGCCATCGCGCCGTTAAGCCGAGGACGTCCTTACAGCCATGAATTTGATGAATCTTTTCTCACGCTCTTACATGAAATCATGAAAAAGGTTATTTCGCAACCGGCAAAGCCCAGCGATCCTGCCAGCGCACAGTTGGTTTGCCCGCAGCATCGAATTCCAGCGGCAGCCAAGCGTAGCGTGAGTCGGCCAAGTCCCATTGTTTCCAACGATCAAAAATGGCGACGAACTGATCCGGCTGCCCGGCCACCGGCAGCACATACGCGCTCTGGCAAAAATAGGTTTTGTCTGCGTCGTTGCCCTGACAGGGATTCGCTAATTCCGTCCACGGGCCGAAAATATTATCCGCCACCGCCACCCGCGCGGCGTTCGGTTTCCAACCGGTGCAGCCGGAGCCGATGAGATAATATTTTCCGGTGCGCTTGAAAACCGCCGGGGCCTCTGTCGAGCGGCTGATGAAGATGCGCGCATACTTCCCGGCGGGCTTGAGGTAGTCATCCGTCAACAGCGAGACGTGCATCGTGGGATTTCCTTCCGACGAATAAAATTGATACGCCTTGCCGTCGTCGTCCACAAATAGCGTCATGTCGCGCGCCATCTGACCGTCTTTGAAATCGCGGGCGAGAATGTTTTTTTCACCGGTCTGTTTGTCTGCTTTGGTGACGTTGATGGGCCACACGCCAGCGTTGGGACGGAAGCTGCCGAGATATTTGAACGGCCCGGTCGGCGAATCGCTCACAGCCACGCCGGAACGCGCCGCCTGATAATCCGGGCTGTCCTGATGCAGCCACATGACGAACTTCTTCGTCTTGGCATTGTAAATCACCTTGGGGCGTTCGATGACATTTTCGCAGGCGAGGTCATGGTCGGGATCATCCGCCACGGACGGGAGCGCGAGACCTTCGTTTTTCCAGTCGTAAAGGTTGGTGGAGGAATAGCACGAAACCCCGCCAGCAATCACGCGTGTGCCGCCCCAGGATTTATTTACCTTCGCCAGATATGTCCGGCCTTCCTTGAATTCGCCATACCAATAATAGACGCCGTCATGAAACAGAATGCCGCCGCCGTGCGCGTTGATCGGCTTGCCGGAAGTATCGTTCCAGATTTGCCCGGGCTGGAAGTTTGCGAGCGGCACATCCGCGCGCACAGCATCCAGTGCGACCAGTAACGCAAATGTGCGCACGGCAAATAACAAGTTTGGTTTCATTTTCATGGTTAAGGAAAAATCTTGCACCGCTGATCTCGTCAGTGGCGGCAGAAATTATTTTAGCGTAACACCCGACAAGTTTTTTACGCCACAGGCAGTGAAACAATTCTTTTGCAGCAACTCTTTTTTCTAATCGCGGTGAATCCGGCGACTAAAGCAAACCCTCTTTCACCGCTTTGGCCACGGCGGCGGTGGAAGTATGCACATGGAGTTTGGCGTAGATGTTTCGGAGGTGGGAATCCACGGTGTGATAGCTCAAATCCAGTTCATCGGCGATGCCTTTCATCCCCTGCCCTTGGGACATCAATCGCAAAACGGATTGTTCGCGGGTGGTCAGGATTTGCACCGGCTTGGGGGCGGCGCGACCGGAGAGCATATCCAGCACGGACTTGGCCACCTGCGGCGTCATCGGAGCGCCGCCGGAAATGGCTTCCTTGATTGAGCGAACAATCGAGGCGGTGTTAGATGGCTTGAGCAGGTAACCCGATGCCCCAGCGCAAACGGCTTTGAAAACTTTTTCGTGATCATCAAACACCGTCAGCATCACGATGCGGGTGGTGGGTGAAAGAGTTTTGATCTGCTTAATGGCGTCAATGCCGTTGATTCCCGGCAGGCCCACATCTAGCAAAACCACATCGGGAACGGCTCCGGCGTGCAGGGCGTCCAAGGCATCTTCTGCATTGGAAAATTGGTTGCTGCATTTCATGCCCGTCATGCCGTTGACAACTCGTGAAAGCGTGGTGCGAAAGTTTTGGTTGTCCTCGATGAGCCAGACGCTCACGGGCGGGGCGGTTTTCGCATCGGCATCAGTATCGGCCTTGGTCACAAAATCGGTTTCGCTCAGTTTCATTTGGCATCTTCTCCGCGCGTCTCAAATCCGGCTGGGCTTCGCGCTTGGTTTTAGAACATTGTTAAATAATATCCCTAATTAAATGGTTTTCGCCAGTCACGAGATTTCGTGAGGGGCGCGGTCAGTTTGACCGTCGTGCCGTTTCCCAGCTGGCTGGTCACCGTCAATTCTGCGTGCATTTCGGCGGCGCGGTTCAGGAAGTTTTTTAGGCCGTCGCCCGACCTCTTCTTGGCAACATCAAAACCAACACCGTCGTCCCTGACCTCAAGCACAAGATTTCCATCGCGGCAATACAGCAGAATGGCCACGCGACTTGCCCGGGAATGTTTGCGGATGTTGTATAATATTTCTTTGAACAGCGGGGGCACGTTTCGCCGAAGTTCCAGGGATAATTTGATGTCCTTGGACTGCTCCGGCTCCACAAATTCGCAGGCAACATTCGCCAGCATGATTGCAGCAATCTCTTTGAGCCGCTCCACCAAATCTGTGAAGTATTCGTGTGTCGGATTGATGATCCACACCAAATCCCGCAGCGTGTCCACGGTCTGGTCCGCCGTGGAGCGTATTTGTGCGAGATCGCCGGGTTGGGGCATTTTTTCCATGACTTCAGTGAGCAGTGAGATGCTTCCCAGATTGGCGCCCACTTCGTCATGAAGATCGCGCGCGATCTGCTGGCGAAGCCGTTCGAGTGCTCGCAAACGCGCTAGTCTGACGCGGTAAAAAATGATAATCACGACAACAACCGCGAGCCCGATGAGCAATTTGAACCACACCGTCTGCCAAAAGAGCGGCAGCACTTGAAATGTCAACCGAGCCACATTTTCATTCCAGACACCGTGGTTGTTGCAGGCGGTCACTTCAAAAACATATCGTCCGGGAGGCAGGTGCGAAAAATTAGCCGACCGTTGATTGACCGCCTCGATCCACCGCTTGTCGAAACCTACTAGCCGATAATGGAAGCGAACCTGTCTCGGAGACGAAAAACTGAGGGCCGTATAGCGGATCTCCAACTGCCGCGTGCCAGCCGGACAGCGGACAATTTTCTTATCCGCATCAAGACCAAGTGGCGTAGTCCCGTTTGGAACCGGCTTGCCGTCGGCCTGCACGGACTCGATCACCACGGGCGGCGGTAATTCGTTCGGCTGGATGGCCTGCGGATCCACCATCGCCAATCCCACGCTGGTCACATACCAAAGCCGTCCATCGTCCGTGCGACAGGCGATTGGCTGGTAGCCGCCCATGATTTCCCAAGTGCCCAACCCATCGCCGCTGCCGAGTTGCAGGCAGTTCACCGACTTGATTTCACCGGCGGTGAATTGCTCCAATTGCTTTCGGCTGATGCGAAAAATCCCGCTGGCGGAACCGATCCAAAGATTTCCCTGCTCGTCCGAACGAATGTCGCTGATGGAATCATCCGGCAATCCCTGCTCCCGCCTCAAAATTCCCCAGCGGCCATTTTTCAAAAAAACCAATCCCTTTCTCCAAGTGCCGCCCCATAACGTGCCATCGGCGGCAAAATGAAGCGCGTGAATGCTGCTGCGTAAAAAGTCACTTTTGATCTGACTGGCTTGTTTGGTCGTATGGTCGTATCGAAAAAGCCCGCCATCTTGCAGCCCGATAAAAACCGATCCGTCATCCGCTTCGGCAAAACACCGCGCGTCAGAGTTTGTCAGCAAGATTTGCGCGGGATTCGTGCGGCCAACGTCATAACGTGCCACTCCCAATGTTGTGCCTAGCCAGACAGCTTTGCGGGAATCTTGAAACAAGGCGTTGGGATAACCGGCGGTAGGATTGGGCAAATATCGTCCCAGTGAATGCTCTTTATCTCGCAACCATATACCGTAGCCAAATCTTCCAGTCCAAACCCGCCCACCGGCATCTTCCAATATACAAGTGACATCTTGATGCCACACATCATCCACTGGATGATCCTGCATACGACCATCCTGATTGATTCGATATCGCCCGGCTCCTTCAGTTCCCACCCAAAAACCTCCGGCGGAAGCGGGGGTGATGGTGGTAACCGCCCGGTTTAGCCAGTTGTCCGCTGGCGCAATCATCTTCACCACGCGGCGCGAGAGGCGATTCAGTCCATGCACCGTTCCGACCCAGAGATTTTTTTCCCGGTCTTCGCACAGCGATAAAACCTGATCCTGTGTCAGTCCGCTGGAATGATCTAATTTGTGTTGTTGGCCGTCTGATTCCAACAGCCACAAGCCCTGCCCGAGAGTGCCAATCATCAGCGTGCCGGATCTGGATTCCCGGATCACGGTGTTTTCCGTGACCTCCAAATCAATCACTCCCCGATTTTCCACCCAGCCGCCTCCCTGCCAACGCCGGATACATTGCCCATCGCGAATCCATAATCCACCAGCATGGGCAGGCGTGATGTTTCGCCATTGACCAGACTGACCAGGGATTGTGAGCGCCATTTTTCCCGTTTTAGAATCCAAAATATAAACGTTGCCCCCGTCAACCAACACCCACAAACCACCGTTTTCCGTCGCGCAAATATCCCAGATGTCGTGATTCTCCGGACGAACCATAATCGTTCCGGGAATACAATTTTTTACCGGCAGCAACGTGTGACGGGTAGCCGCCCAAACCGTGCCATCTACGGTCTCGACCAGATGTTCCACTGGAATCTCCGGCCGTGGCTGCGGAAGGTTGAGCTTGTGAAATCCACCAGCATCTTTCCATCCGATTTCCCCGGACAACGTGCCATACCAAAGACGCCCGCGACTGTCCTCCAAAAGGCAACTGATCATGCTGCTTGCCAGCCCCGGCGTATCCAAATCATAGAAGCGCTCGAACCGCACGCCATCAAACCTGGCCAAGCCGTCCAGCGTCGCCAGCCAGAGGTAGCCATCACGGGTTTGAATGACTTCGTGGATTCGCGCGGACGGCAATCCATCCTGCACCTGCCAGCCGACCGTGACGAAGTCGGAATCCTGCGTGCCGCCAAAATCAGCCGCCAAAATCAGATTCGTGAAAAAAAAGAAAGGCAGCAGAAAGCAAAAAAAAGTGCGAATGCCCCGGCCAGAAAATGCGCGGCAAATCACGGGTGCTTTCATTGGACAAATCTTCACAGAGGCTTCGGTGGCAGTCAAACCACCAAGTGCAGAAAACCGGCAAAAAGCGACCACCGCAAGCCAACCGGCTCACTTGCTTTTTACCGCTTCCACAATTTTATCCGCCAAGCCGAGGCGCACCACGGAGGCAATGGCATCCGGCGCTTGCGTTGGCAAGGAAAGCGAGATGCCTGAATCACCTTGGCTGACGGCGATGGTTTTGTCTGGCGCAGCCAAGAGCGTTGCTTTCAAAACTTTCGTCTTCAAAGCGGGCAGTTCAAATTTCCCGTCGGTCGGCCATTTGAAAATAATCAGATAAATCGCACCCGGCTTGGTCGTGCAACGCCAGTCGTTCGCAGAAGAAACCATCGTGTCGCTGCCGTAACCATCCTTGGCCTTCACGGCGGATCCCAACTCTTCGCCAAACGGAGTCGCTTTCGTTCCATAGATCGCCTCGCCATTCACTTTCATCCACTTACCAACTTCTACAAGACGGTCGAGGCTTGGCTGCGGAATCAGACCTTCGCTCGTCGGCCCGACATTCAATAAATAGTTGCCGCCTTTGCTGGCGATGTCGCACAGATTGCGGATGATGGTCTGCGCCGATTTCC
>JBEEMY010000125.1:0-6560 GCA_041192415.1 Verrucomicrobiota bacterium
AATTGGAACACGTCGTCGTTGTATTTCGCTCCGGTATTTATTTTGGAAACGCAGTCCACGATTTTGCCGAGCGGAATGCCGCGACCGTAATCGCGCACGGAAACCTTGTTGCCATCGAGCGTAATCTCGACCTCTTTGCCATTGCCCATGATGAATTCATCAATGGCATTATCCACGACCTCCTTGAGCAAAACGTAGCAGCCGTCATCCGGATGCGCGCCGCTGCCAATGCGCCCGATATACATCCCGGTGCGAAGCCGGATGTGTTCAAGCGAGGACAGCGTTTTGATTTTGCTTTCGTCGTAAACTGCTTTTGATTTTTCAGCCATAGAAATTCGTGGCGCAAAAATTAGACGAAGCGCAGAAAATGGAAATGCGAAAGTGCGCCCGACTTGAACCCGCTGGTTGACACGGCAACGGTTCGGGGCTTTCATCATTGCATGAAATCCCACGCCAACCACTCTTCCCGCCGCGAATTTCTTCGCCGCGTTTCGCTCGGTTCCGCCGCGGTTGCCACGGGCGTCGGCTTTGCCGGTGTGGCATTGGGGCAAACCGCCGCCAGTGGGCAGAAAAAACTGGGAGTGGCGTTACTCGGGCTGGGCAATTACGCCAACACGCAGCTCGCGCCGGCCTTGCAGGTCACGAAAAACTGCCGGTTCGCGGGCATGATTAGCGGTCATCCCGAAAAACTTACGCGCTGGGCCAAGAATTTTTCACTGCCGGAAAAAAACTGTTACAGCTACGAGAATTTTGACCGTATCGCGGACAATCCGGACATTGATATCGTCTATGTCGTGACACCGAACACGCTGCACCGCGAGTTCGTGGAGCGCGCGGCGAAGGCTGGCAAGCACGTCATCTGCGAAAAACCGATGGGCGGCTCGGTGGCGGATTGCGACGCGATGATTGCTGCGTGCAAGGCGGCGAAGGTGAAATTATCCGTGGGCTACCGGATGCACTTCGACCCGTATGTGAAGGAAATGATGCGACTGCAACGCGAAAAGGAATTCGGTGATTTCATGAAGCTCACGGGGAATTTCAGCTTTGTCTTTGGCAAACGGGCGTGGCGCGTTGAGAAAAAACTTTCCGGCGGCGGGCCGTTGATGGATGTGGGCATCTACGTCATCCAAGCCGCGTGTATGGCGGCGGGCGCAACGCCGGTGGCGGTGACGGCGCACGAGGAACCGAAGGAACGCCCGGAATTTTTTCTCGATGTGGAGGAAGCCATCAGCTTCAAGCTGGAATTTCCTAACGGGGCGACGCTGGAGGCGAAGACCAGTTACAACGACTACGCGAGCACGTTCCGCGCGGAGGGCGCGAAGGGCTGGATTGAATTTGTGGACGGAGCCTTCGGTTACACCGTCGGGCAAGTGCGAACGAGTCAGCGGGAGCTGCATTTCCCCGCGCCCAATCAACAGGCATTGCAAATGGATGACTTTGCGGACTGCATCCGCACGGGTCGCGAATCAGAAGTTGGTGGCGAGATGGGGCGACGGGATTTGAAAATCATTGAAGCCATCTACGCCTCGGCGCGCACAGGCAAACGCCTGGTCATTTGAATACCCGGCAACGCGTTGCCGCTTCAACGATAGTCATCGCGGTGATGCCGATGCCGATGCAGCAACTGTCGCTTCGAGTGCTGTCGGCGATTGGTTTGCCACCAGATGAATGACAGCACAATGGCGATGATGGTCAGGGAGCAAAAAATGGCGCGATGCTGAACATCCGCCCGCCGCCAGCAAAAAATTTGCAGCGCGATGGTCGCCGCCGGGAGGATGAAATATTTCAGCTTGCGCAGTTTGCGGAAGAGTTGCTTGAGCCATCTCATGAGCTAGGAGCAGTTGAAAGGCTTGGGTTCAGGGTGAAGCAGTTTGCAAGGTGGGCTTCCAAGGTCAACCCCGAAAAGAATTGCAACGGAGTCCTGGTTTTCCGTTAAGAATCTTGAAGGGGAGAATGGTGCGCATAGCAGGACTTGAACCTGCACACCTTTCGGCACTACCACCTCAAAGTAGCGTGTCTGCCAATTCCACCATATGCGCAACCGGGAGGCGAATAATGCCCGATGACCGCGCAGATGCAAGTGCTTTTCAGCGGTCAAACGGTTGTGTCCAGCCGCGCCAGTTGCCGGGATGCGTGGAACTGAAGCCCGCGCTCGGCTTGTCCAAATCTATTTGCAGGAGGATGCCCACGCTGTTCGCGCCGCGTCCGTGCGTGCGCACCGCGTCAATGCCATACGCGTAGCTCGCCACAATCTTGAAACGATCCGAGGGCGAACGATACATGATGCCCGCGCCCACTCCGCTCACCCAAGTTCCCGGTTGGTTCACGCCCGGCAGATAATCAAACACCGCCGTCGCGCCGTTGAATTGCAGGTTCCAGCAACGGTCGCTCGTGACGGGCAAAAGGTAGCTGGCATTCACTAGGACAAACTGCTGCGCAGCCAGCTCTTGATAAAAATAGCCGGGCAGCGACAGCGGGTATTCGGCTATGAGCGGCAAAAATCCGCCGATTCGGTAGGCGCTGAAACGGTCAACATTCACGCTGGTGCCGACGAGGAGGCGCGCGAAAAAATTCTGTCGGCTCTCCGGCAGCGTGTAGGACAACGCCGCCGAGGCCCAGAATAGGTGCGAACTGGTTTCCACGCGGCGGTCGCCGTTGAAACCATACGCGCCCTCGCCGGTGCGGAATTCGCCCTGATACCAAACCGCCAGTTCCATCGCGAGGTCGGGAAAAAGCGTCGGCTCAAAGCCGCCATAGCGCAGGCCGGTGCGGATGGTGAAATCCACGCCATCCTTTGGCAGGACGAAATTATTCGCCGTCGTGTCGTTCTCCTCGTAATCAACGTAGTGCGCCGCGCCGTGCAAAACAAAGTTCAGCGGAATCAAATCGTTCGGGTTGAATAGATGATAAACACTGGCGGAAACTTCTCCACCGTGGCCGTCAAAGGATTCGTCCTTGATGAAACGTCCGCCGCGAATTTCGTTGTAGCTATCCGCAAACCCGCCGCCCGCCGCGCCGAGGGCGAAGTCTGTGTTTGGGCCAAGGCCGTGAACGAAGCCTAGTTCGGTATCCAGATAAACCGGCGCGAGCGCCAGCCGCCACGTCAGGTTCGTGCGGAGAAAATCCGGCTGGTTGTGATAATAAAACGCGTAGCCGCCGAGCGGTGCCTGGCCTTCGAGCGGCGCGTTGGCGCCGAACTGCACCAGGTCGCGCTTGACCGGGTCAATTTGGGCAAACACGCTGCTGGCGAAAAGCAGGGCGGCGCAAAAAAGTTGGCGGGTGAAAAACCTCACGCGGGTTTGTTAAAGCAATCCCGCCGCAGCCGCAAGCGTGTTCGCTTCATACTTTCTCGACAGGCGAAAAAAAATCCGGCTTACTGTTGCGAATTTAATTTCGCCCGATGCCATTACTCAACGCTGAAAAACTCGCCCAAGCCAAGTCGCTCGGATTTTCCGACCGACAAATCGCGCACCTCACCGGCACCACCGAGGACGCCATCCGCGCCGAACGCAAACGCATCGGCCTCGTCCCCAGCTACCGCCTCGTGGACACCTGCGCCGCCGAATTCGAGGCTTACACGCCGTATTATTATTCCACCTACGATCGCGGCGACGACGAGGTGAAGGGCAACACCGCGAAAAAGGTGATGATTCTCGGCGGCGGGCCCAACCGCATCGGCCAGGGAATTGAATTTGATTACTGCTGCGTTCACGCGGCGTTCGCTTTGAAGGAAGATGGATTTGAAACCATCATGGTGAACTCGAATCCTGAAACCGTTTCCACGGATTACGACACGAGCGATAAATTGTTTTTTGAGCCGCTCACGCTGGAAGACGTGCTGCACATTTACGAACGCGAAAAATGCTGGGGCGCCATCGCCCAGTTTGGCGGACAGACGCCGCTCAATCTCGCGCTCGGTCTCCAGAAAAACGGCGTCAACATCATCGGCACCTCACCGCAGAGCATCGAGATCGCCGAAGACCGCAAGCTGTTCGCGGCGATGCTCAACAAGCTGAACATTCCCCAGCCGCCGAATGGTCTCGCGACGAATGGTGAAGAAGCGTTGGTCATCGCGAAGCGTCTGACGTATCCGGTGCTGGTGCGTCCGAGCTTCGTGCTCGGCGGTCGCGCGATGCAGATTGTCTATTCCGACGCAGAGCTGACGCACTACATGAAGTTCGCGGTCGAAGTTTCATCGGATCGCCCGGTGCTTGTGGACAAATTTCTCGAAGACGCGACCGAGGTGGACGTGGACTGCATCGCGGACGTCGGTTTGCCGAACGGCGGCACGATTGTCATCGGCGGGATGCTGGAACACATCGAGTTTGCCGGCGTGCATTCCGGCGACGCCGCGATGGTGCTGCCGCCGCATACGCTCTCGCAAAAAGTCATTGGTATCATTCGCGAATACACGCACGCAATGGCGACGGAACTCAAGGTCATCGGCCTGATGAACGTGCAATACGCCGTCAAAGGCGACACCGTTTACGTTCTCGAAGTGAACCCGCGCGCCTCGCGCACCGTGCCGTTCACGAGCAAGGCCATCGGCAAGCCGCTTGCGAAAATCGCCGCCCGCGTGATGGCGGGAAAAACGCTGAAGGAATTGAATTTCACGGAAGAGATCTGGACGAAGTATTGGGCGGTGAAGGAATCCGTTTTTCCATTCAACAAATTCGTGGGGCAGGACATTTTGCTCTCGCCCGAAATGCGTTCCACCGGCGAGGTCATGGGGCTCGACGCGGATCTCGGCGTGGCTTACGCCAAGTCGCAGATGGCCGCGAACTCGCCGCTGCCGCTCAAGGGAAAAGTTTTTATCAGCGTCAGCGACGCGCATAAAAAGGAAGTCTCGGCGGTGGCAAAATCTTTTGCCGACTTAGGTTTTGAACTGGTGGCGACGACTGGCACCGCAAGCGTTTTGGAAAAAGCCGGACTGAAAGTGGAGCGCATTTTGAAATTGCTGGAAGGCCGACCGAACGTCGTGGACTTGTTGAAGAACAAAGAAATCCAGCTCGTCATCAATACGCCCGCCGGTCAAAGCCCGCGCGAAGATGAAGTGAAAATCCGCACCACCGCCGTCTACACCGGCACGCCGATCATGACGACGTTGAGTGGCGCGAAAGCGGCTGCGCTCGGCATCGCCGCGCTGAAAAAATCCGGCTACGCGGTAAAGACGGTGCAGGAATTTCACTGAACGCGAAGCCGGTTCGCCACCTCGAGCCATGCCAAAAATTCCGCTCCAAAAAATCGTCGCGCACTGCGACCGGGTTCTTCGCACGTCCTCAATCGGCGACTATGAAGGCGCAGCAAACGGCTTGCAGGTGGAGAATTCTGGGAGTGTCACGCGCATCGCCGCCACCGTGGACGCCAGCCTCGCCACCGTAAAGCTAGCCATCGCCGCGAAGGCAGATTTGCTTGTCGTCCATCACGGCCTGTTCTGGTCGCCGTCGCATCCGTGGACCGGTAAACGGCGCGAACTGCTGCAACTGCTAGTTGAAAACAATCTCGCAATTTACAGCTCGCATCTGCCGCTCGACGCGCATCCAAAACTTGGTAATAACGCCCAGCTTGCCGCCATCCTGGGACTGAAAAATCTGAAACCGTTTTTCTTCAGCCACGGCCAGAACATCGGGCTGAAGACTTCTGCGAAAATTTCTCGTATCGAACTGGCGAAGCGCATCGAGCGGGTGACCGGCGGAAAACCAAAAATGATTCCCGGCGGAAAAGAAATCTGCAGCCGCATCGGCATCGTCACCGGCGGCGCGGGCGGCGAATTGAAACAAGCGGCGGCGGAAGGCATGGACACCTTCATCACCGGCGAAGGCCCGCACTGGACTTACGCACTGGCGGAGGAGCTTGGCCTGAATGTTTTTTACGGCGGCCATTACGCCACGGAAACCTTCGGCGTGAAAGCGCTCGCGGCCGAGCTTTCAAAAAAATTCGAACTGCCGTGGAAATTTTTGGATCATCCGACCGGATTGTGATTGTGGATTTTAAGGATCATTTTCCGAATCCGGCGGACAAGTTTCATGTGGACGCCGCCTCCGGCTGGATTGGCCTCGGTGACTTGCAATCCGCGCGCGACGAATTGAAACTGATTTCACCCGAAATCCAAAATCATCCCGCCGTGCTGATGGTTCAGAGCGAATTGCTTTTTGCCGAGGAGAATTGGGAGACGCTCTTGCCGCTCACCGAGAAATTGCTGCTTCAATTCCCGAAACTTGATTTTCTTTGGATCAACCGTAGCTACGCGCTGCATGAGCTTAAGCGCACACAGGAAGCCTTCAACGCCCTGCTGCCGGCCACCAAAAAATTTCCAAAACGCTTTGAATTAAGCCACATGAAAGATGGCAATAAGCGTGGCACATCTGATAAAAAACATACATCGTGCATTATCGGTAAGGGTGACGTTGATTTTAAAGGAATTTTAGAAAATAAAAAATTGGCAGGTTTGAAAATGCTTATTGTAGAAATTGAGGATTATGTGGTTTCGCCTTTGGCTGATTCTAAAGTATGTCTTGAAAATTTCAAAAAATTGGTTTGATATTTTTGATTTTTAAAGG